>JANTHQ010000030.1 GCA_024762375.1 Anaerolineaceae bacterium | reverse complement strand
GCATCCTGTTTGACCGTCGGTACGGAAATGAGCATCACTTCGCCGACTGTTGTGTCTGCTCCCACCGAGATGGACTGACGCGGCAAAGCGGCCACCGGCGGTTGTGCCAGCGCGCGGAGGATATCCACCCGGCTGAAAACCCCCTGTAATTTGCCGTCCGCATCAACCACCGGCAGGCGTTTGATATCGTTTTCCAGCATCGTTTCCATCGCCTCAGTGATGGGGGTATCATCGGTAATGGTGATAGCCGGGCTGGTCATCGCGTCGGCGACGGTGTGATTTTCTTCTTGCAGACGGTGCAATTGTGCCTGCAATTCGGCATCGGTTAAAAAGAGTTGCACGCTGGCATTGGGTAAATTGCTGTGCCGCAGTAAATCCCCTTCAGTTAAAATGC
Source organism: Anaerolineaceae bacterium (assembly GCA_024762375.1). GTDB lineage: Bacteria > Chloroflexota > Anaerolineae > 4572-78 > 4572-78 > JANTHQ01. The sequence continues at coordinate 11,258 of JANTHQ010000030.1, read as the reverse complement.
CGACCACTTTTTGGTTGACATCCACCACCGGTAATGCGCGATAGATTTTGTTCAATAGCAGATTCATCGCCTGCACCAGCGGCGTGCTGGGCGAGACCGTGCTCACTTCGCGGTGCATAATGTCGCGCACGGGCATATCGGCGGGCAGCGAACGCAGCGCACGGTGGCTGTAAGCGACAACTTCCACGTCTTCCACGGTTATCAACCCTTCGATGACCATTTCGCGCAGTTTGGGCATCACCCGTTTGACGCGCACCGGGTTGTCGATCCATTCCACTTTCAGCGGCAAGTCGGCAGAGAGTGCCACCACGCTGGCTGTGTGAATCCGGCTGTGCGCGCCAAACCCAGACATTGCCCGGGTGACGGTCGCGCCGGCGCAGTCCTCCGTTTTCAGCAACTCTAAAATTGCTTGATAAAGGGGTTTGCGTTCCCATTTGTCGCTTTCGCCGATATAAATGGAGACTTTTTTGGCTGAACCGAGAATTTGCATTAGTTTCCTCCTGCTTGAAGCACTCGTGCCAGATAGATTCCGGCAACCACACTGAGCAATCCGAGTGTGGTGTTGCCCACAAAATTGATGGATGCGGCTTGCCAGCCACTCTGCTCAAAAAGTTTGAACGTTTCAAAACTGAACGATGAAAAGGTGGTGAACCCACCCAAAAATCCGACCGCGACCAGCAATCGCATTTCCGGCGAAATGGGTAGCCGCCCGCTTGCCAGTGTCAGAAAAAAAGCGATGACAAAACTGCCGGTCACGTTGGCAATCATCGTGCCGTATGGAAAACTGCTGCCCCAAATGTTGGCGGCCCACTGCTGGGTGATGAAACGGGCATTTGCGCCGAAGAACCCGCCTAACCCAATCCATAGGTATTGTAACATATTTTCTCTCCAATGTCGCGTAAAACACAAAAATCCCCCGGAAAAATCAGGGGAGTTTTGAACCCTATTTTCAAGGGAGATTCATTATAGTGTTGAGCAGGCTTCGTGTCAATTGCTTTTTCCCGAAAAACAAACTTGTGGCATAATATCGGAAACACTCAATGCACGGAGGGCAAAATGTCGAAAGTTTATGAAGCCGTTACGGTTGACGGCGTAGAAGTCATCCACACGTTTCGCGGTTATAATGATGAAGTTGAAGTGTACACATTTCAAGCCGAAAATGTGACTTATAACCTGTACAAAAAACAGGGCGATAGCGAATGGCATTGCGATTGGGTGACATCCTACCACATCGAAAAAATTGAGCTTGATGCCGACCCGCGAGATGCGCAAGCGATGCTCAAAGCATTTGTGGCGATGCTCAAAGCAAAAGGCGTGGCGTAGCGTTATCGTACACCGCACAAACGGCTGACCAGCACGTCCAGCGCCAGCACCGGTTCAATCTCACCGGTTTTAATTGCAAAATCGGTATCGCGCAGGATGGAAAAAATCTGCACCAGCCGTTCGCCCGAAAAATTGCGGGCTTCCTCCAGCCGTTTTTTCGCGGCGAAATCACTGCGCCAGCCCTTTTCACGGGCAATCTGCATCGGCGTGAGTCCGGCAGCCGCCATATCTTTCACTTCCAGCAACCCCCGAAACTGGCTGGCGATACCGGCCAAAATCGCCAGCGGGTTTTGCCCTTCTTCCAGCCGTTTGTGCAGCTGGTCAAGCGCCGCCCGCACATCGCGCCGCCCGATGGCGTTTGCCATCGCAAATGTTTCGGCGTCGGCGGTGTATGGGCACAGCAATTCTACATCTGCCAGCGAAATGGGCCGTTCGCTGCCGACATACAGCACCAGTTTTTCGATTTCGTTATCCAGTGCGCGCAAATCATCGCCAACAACAGTCGCCAGCGCCTGCACCGCCTGATATTCGATGCGTGCGCCTTTTTGTTTCACCCGGCCATCAATCCAACGTGGTAAATTTTGTTTTTGCGGCGCGCCAAAATAGTGAACACAGTTTTTCTGCAGCATCCCGAATTTCATCACGGGATGATTTTTTTTCAATGTGGCGGTATCCCAAAAAACCAGTTCGGTGGTTTCGGGCAGGGTTTTCAGCACGGAAATCAGTTTTTCCATCTGCTCGGCATCGTTTTTGCTGCGCCCGAATCGCCCCAGAAAATTTGTAACCACCACCAGCCGTTTGGGCGACAGAAATGGCAGGGCATTGGCGGCATTCACAATTTCGCCGATGCTGGCGTTTTTGCCGTCAATTTCGGTGGCGTTCAAATCGACCATCGCCGGGTCGTCGCCAAGCGATTTTCGCAATTGTGCCAGTTTTTCTTTTGCCGAAAAATCGTCTTCGCCGTGAAAGATGTAAAACATGGTTATTGCCGTGTTCGCACGCGGTGGATGGTCATCTGCCCGTTTTGACTGCGTTTGATGTCCACAATTTCTAACGAGCCGGGCACGCCCGTGACCGTGAATTTTTCCTGCAAAATTAACCCCAATGGTTGAGAGGCGATGGCTGCCAGCGTGGCCGCCATGATGACCTGCGGCACGGCTCCCCACCGAAACCGCTTGCGGGTTCCATCCAAACTGATGGCGGCAAACGATGCCAGCCCGGTCATCACGCCGGTGGTGGCCAAAATTGTGCCGCAACGGGGATGCACTGCCAGTTCGGCGTGCCCGTTGCGCAGGCGGCGCAAGGCTTCATTGGCCGCATCGGTGACGGCTTCGGTAGAAATGTTGCCGTAAAGCGTAAAACCGCCCATATCGCTGCGCCCCACCACCGAGAGATGCGGCACGCGCTCGGAAAGCACGTGGATGGTGGCGTGTTCCAATCCGTGATTGCGGCGGATATTGATGATTGGATAAATGTCGAAAAGTCCCATACGGATAACCTGCTTTCATTTTATGTCTGTATTCTACCGATAAACGGCCGAATGGGCGAATTTCGCGCTGGTGATTTTAACCCATCTGCCGCCGCTATTTTTGCCAGAATAGCCATAATCTGTAAAATCGAATGGGTTGAAAGAAAAACGAGGGAATGAATCGTCCCCGGTGGGGCGCCTGGTCTTCAAAATCAGTGGGCGGCGGCGAGCAGCCGGCGTCGGTGGGTTCGACTCCCATTCATTCCCGCTAATCGCTTTCAGGGTTGGAGATTGGCGCACTGTGTCAATCTCCATTTTGTATGCAAATCAAAAATATTAAACTTGGAATTTGGACAAAATTATGGCTGATAAAGAATTGGTACTTTTAAAACTCGGTGGCTCAATTATCACCGATAAAACACAACCGAACACGCCGAATATGCCCGTACTGAAACGGCTGGCGGCAGAAATCAAATCGGCGCTGGACGCGCGCGGCGACTCGCTGGGGTTGATTATCGGGCACGGGTCGGGGAGTTTTGGACACGTTGCGGCATCAAAATACAAAACAATTCAGGGCGATTTGGGCCCTGAAAGTTGGCGCGGGCTGGTGGAAGTGGTCGCTGCGGCCAGCCGGTTGAACCGAATTGTGATGGATGTGCTATTGGATGCAGGCATTCCGGCGGTGCAGTTTCAGCCGTTTGCCAGCGCACGCACCCGCAAAAATCAACTGATGTATATGGAAACATATTCGCTCAAAGCCTCGCTGAATCACGGGCTGGTGCCGGTGGTATACGGCGATGCCGCGATTGATGCTGTGCAGGGGATGAATATTGTTTCGACCGAGAAAATTTTCGACAATCTGGCGCGTGAGTTGAACCCGGAACGAATTTTGCTGGCAAGCGATGTGGATGGGGTGTACATCGGCGACCCCAAAACCAATCCCGATGCCGAATTGATTGAGGATATCGATTCGGCAAATTGGGACGAAATTGCCGCATCGTTGAATGGCTCGCAGGCGGCGGATGTCACTGGTGGAATGTTCACGAAAGTGCGCGATATGTACCATTTGACGCTGGCAATGCCGCCGATGCAGGCGATGATTTTCAGTGGGTTGGAACCGGGTTATGTGGAAAACGCGCTGTTGGGTCAAGTATCAGATTTCGGCACGTTGATAAATTAGGGCATTCAGCCGTCAGCCATCAGTATTCAGAGCCGTCAGCGTTCAGTTGAATTTGCCCGCCGGTGAGTTCTGATAGCGCGGCGGCAAACTCTTTTACTGCCGAAACGGGAAAAACGAGCGTCAATTGTACATCGGCAGCGAACGTTTCGCCGGTGATGTCACCCTCAAATTGAGCGGCCAACCGGCGCACCGGTTCGTAAAAATGGTACGGCACGGTGATGGAAACTTCTCTTTTTTCCACTTTTTCCGTGCGCGGAATTTCTGCCAGTACCAGTTGTGCCGCTTCGGTATATGCTTTCACCAGTCCCCCCGTGCCGAGTTTCGTTCCCCCGAAATAACGGGTGGTGACCACTGTCACGTCGCCCAGCCCGCTGCCGCGCACCACGGCCAGCGTCGGCTTGCCCGCCGTGCCGGATGGTTCGCCGTCATCGCTCATGCCGTGGGTGACAGACGCACCGAACCCCACCGCGAACGCATACACGTGATGCGAGGCGTCCGGATAGCGGTGGCCAATTTCGGCGATGAAGGCGCGCGCCGATGCAACCGTCGGCGTGTATGCCGCGTTGCTGATAAACCGTGAACGGCGAATGACAATCTCAATTTCGTGTTCCCCCGCGGGGATAGGGTAGCGAGTGGGCATCGGGTTTTGGCCTGGTATATTTCTAAAATTTCCGTTTACCATATATTGAGCACGGTATTTTGTCAATCTTGGCGGGGCTTGCTATACTCCCCGCGAGGTTTTTTATGCTGAATGTGTTATTTATTTGCTCGGGGAATATATGCCGCTCACCGATGGCGGAAGCCGTGTTTGCCGATTTGGTCGCGCAAGCCGGATTGAATGACGCTATCGCTGTGGATTCGGTGGGCACGGAACACTATCACGTGGGCGAACCACCGTGCCCCGGCACGCAACGAATTTTCAAAACACATAACTTGTCGTACAGTGGACGGTCACGGCAAATAACCCCCTCCGATTTACATACATTCGATTATCTGGTTGCACTGGATACCCGCAATCAAGCCCATGTGCGGTCAATGCTGGCGCGTGAAGGCATCGAAAAACCGATATATCTGTTACTTGAATTTTCCGATGGCACCGAAACACTCGACGTGCCGGACCCCTATTATGTGGGCAATTTTGAAGTGGTATATGATTTAGTTTTTGCCGGATGTACCGGATTGCTCCAAAATATTGTCAACACCCACCCCAATTTCGCTTAAATATGATTCCCACCGGGTTACATTCGGAACTAAAAACGTACTTTGGCGCAGATATAGCCGAAGTGACTCCGGTTTACGGCGGCGACATCAACCGTGCGGCGCGCATCTCGCTGGCAGATGGGCAGATGGTTTTCGCCAAATGGCACGCATCGCCGCCGCCGGGGATGTTTCCCGCCGAAGCGCACGGCCTGCAATTGCTGGCTCAAGCCAATGCCCTGCGCGTTCCGGCGGTTTTCTTTTTCAGCGAAACATATCTGGTGATGGAATGGCTGGGCCGCGGCGAGGCCCGCTCGGCGGATGCGGCGCAGATGCTGGGCGCCGGACTGGCCGAACAACATCGCTATACCCGAGAAAATTACGGCTTGCCCGAAAACAACTATTGTGGATTGACACCCCAGTTGAACACACCCGTCGCCGATTGGGTCACATTTTTTGGCGAAAATCGGCTGGGCGCACAGATGGATTTGGCGGCCCAAAAAGGCAATCTTCCGGCAGGCCGCGCAAAAATGCTGGAAAAACTCATCGCCCGGCTGGGTGATTTTCTGCCTGCGAACCCGCCTGCATCGCTATTGCACGGCGATTTGTGGGGCGGCAATTGGCTGGTCGCTGCAACGGGCGAACCCGCACTGATTGACCCCGCCGTCTATTTCGGCGACCGCGAAGCCGATTTGGCGTTTACCGAATTGTTTGGCGGATTTCCACCGGCGTTTTATCGGGCATATCACGCATCGTGGGCGCTCGATGCGGGTTATAATGAACGGAAAGATTTATACAACCTTTATCACCTGCTCAACCATCTTAATTTGTTTGGCGAAAGTTACGGCAGTCAGGTAGAGGCCGTCCTGAAAAAATATCTGTAAAACTGAAATCCCCCCAATCGAGGAAATTATGTACCAAAAAGAACTTGAAATAGCCATAAAAGCCGTTACTCAGGCCGCCGATTTATGCGTGCGTGTTCGCGCTGATATGGTCAATCCGGACGCGCTGGAAAAGGGAGACCGCAGCCCGGTAACCATCGCCGATTTTGGCGCACAGGCTATCATCTGCAAATTTTTGACCGAGGCTTTTCCCGATGACCCCATCGTGGGCGAGGAAGACACGTCCGACCTGCAGAAACCGGGCAACGCCGCAACACTCGTAAAAATTAGCGATTATGTGCAGGGGTTTTATCCCGATGCCACCGAAGATGATATTTGCCGCTGGATTGATGAAGGCAACGATAATGTCGCCGACCGTTACTGGACGGTTGACCCCATTGACGGTACCAAAGGTTTTTTGCGAAATGACCAGTATGCCATTGCGCTGGCTTTGGTTGAACACGGCGATGTGAAAGTTGGGGTATTGGGATGCCCGGCGCTGCCGCTCAACCTCGATGAGCCGCAAAGCCCCAGAGGCGTCATTTTTTCCGCTGTGCGCGGCGAAGGCAGTTATATGGGGTTGCTGCACAGTGACACCAACCAGCCGATTCACGTCGCCAGCGAAAATGACCCCACCAAACTCCGATTTTTGGAAAGCGTCGAAGCCGGACACGCCAACCACGAAATGAACCATGCCATCGCGCAGGCAGTGGGTATCGTGCAGCCATCGCTGCGGATGGACAGTCAAGCAAAATATGGTGCACTGGCTCGCGGCGATGCAACCCTTTACCTGCGATTGCCATCGGAAAAAACGCCCAACTATGCGGAAAATATTTGGGACCATGCGGCGGGCGCAATCATCGCCGAAGAAGCGGGCGGCAAAGTCAGTGATATGTACGGCAAACCGCTCGATTTTTCGATGGATCGCAAAATGTACAATAACCGTGGCGTAATTGTCAGCAATGGCAGCCTGCATCAAGCCGTGCTGAACGCGATTGCCAAAGTGGCTGCATGAGCACCGCAGACGGCGGGCGGCTGGTACTGAACCATTCAACACACATCAAAGGGCTAATCCCGGTGTTGGAACGGCTGCTTGCCCACCCCGACATCAAAACCATCACCCCCGGACGGCTTGCCCGTGTGAAAAGCCGTCCGGTGCCGTTGCGCCTGCGGGTGACCGTGCCCATTCGCGGTGGGTTCAAAGTTCAGGCGCGCTCGGAGGGAAACGTACAGGAAGTGTTCATCATCACCGGCCTTTCTGCTGCCGACCTGCAAAATGCCATCAATGCCGCGCTCGCAAAATAACCGATGCAAATTCTATCCGTTTTCAATTTAACCAAACATTACGGCGAGAAAACACTTTTCAACGATGTCTCGTTCAGCCTTCGCAGCGAAGACCGTGTGGGGATTGTCGGTATCAACGGCAGCGGTAAATCTACCCTGCTGAAAATGTTGGTGGGCATCGAAATGCCCGACGGCGGCACGATTGAACGCAATCCCAAAGCGAATATCGCTTTTTTGCCGCAAAATCCCCAAATGGATGACACGCAATCTGTGCTGGATTATGTGTTTGCGGGGCAGTCGCCCACAATGCGATTGCTGCGCGATTACCGGCGCGCGACGCAGGCAATCGTCGCCGCACCCACCGATACCGCCGCGCAAACGGCATTGGCTGCCGTTTCGCACCGCATGGACACCGAAAACGGCTGGGCAGCCGAAGCCGCCGCAAAATCGGTGTTGACCCGGCTGGGGGTCACCACATTCGATGCTCCGCTGGGGACGCTGTCCGGCGGGCAGCGGCGACGGGTGGCGCTGGCTCGGGTGTTGCTCGACCCCGCCGACTTGCTGATTCTGGATGAGCCGACCAACCATCTCGACCCGGATACCATCATTTGGCTGGAAGAACATCTGGCTGCGGCGAAAAGCGGCTTGCTGATGGTGACCCACGACCGCTATTTTCTCGACCGGGTGGCAAATCAGATTTTTGAAATTGAAGGCGGCAATATCCATTTGCACCGCGGAAACTATACCCAATATCTGGAAAACCGAACGGCACGAGAAGCCCAGCGCGAGAAAAAAGCGCTCGAACGGCGCTCTTTTCTGCAAAAAGAACTCGATTGGGTCAAACGCACTCCGATGGCTCGCGGCGGAAAACAAAAAGCGCGCATCAAACGTGCTCGCTCGCTGCTGGAAACCGAATTGCCGAATGCCGCCACCGATATGGCTATCAATGTTGCCAGCCGCCGTACCGGAAAACAAATCATCGAACTGCGGCACGTCAGCAAATCGTTTGGCGAAAAAACAGTCATCCGCGATTTCAGTTACAACATCAAAAAACGCGACCGGCTGGGAATTGTCGGCAAAAACGGCAGCGGTAAATCCACCCTGCTAAATTTGATTGCCGGGCGTTTGCAGCCCGATACGGGCGAAATCATCACCGGCGCAACGGTGCATCTCGGATATTATGACCAGGAAAGCACTGCGCTGGACGAAAATCAGCGTGTATTTGATAACATCACCGATGTGGCAGAAGTTATCCGCACCGCCGATGGTGGGCGCATCACTGCGGCGCAAATGCTGGAACGGTTTCGCTTTCCGCGCCCGATGCAGCAAGCGTATATCAGCACGCTATCCGGTGGCGAGCGGCGGCGGCTGTATTTGCTCCGCACGCTGATGATGGCGCCGAATGTGCTGCTGCTCGATGAGCCAACCAACGATTTGGATATTGAAACGTTGAGCATTTTAGAGGATTATCTTGACGAATTTGACGGTGTGCTGCTGGTTGTTTCGCACGACCGTTATTTTCTCGACCGCACGGTCGAGCATATTTTCGCATTTGAAGGAAACGGCAAAATCGTGCAGTATCCCGGCAATTACAGCGATTACCGCCTGAAGCGTGCAGAAAAACAGCGTGAAAATACATCACGCACCACAAAACAAACTGCTCCAAAAGTTGCCCGCACGCGCGAAAACAAACTGAGCTATCGCGAGAAACAGACGTTGATAGCGCTGGAAGCCCGCATTGCCGCACTGGAAACGGAGAAAGCCGCACTTGGCGAAAAAATCAATCGCGCCGGTGACGATTATCAGAAACTGCAAGCGCTATCGGCAGCATTTTCCGCACTGGAAGCCGAACTGGATTCTGCCTTTGAACAATGGGCTGAACTGGAAGAAAAACGCCTCAATTCAGCTTGAAAAACACCCGGCTGCGCGGTAGAATATCCCCGAAACCGAGCAGAAAAATGGAAACCATTAGCCGGGTTTTGCGCCCTAAAGCCACAGCCAGAAAAAATTACACTCGAATGAGTCGCTGGTATGATTTGTTTGCCGCGTCGGAGCGGAAATACAAATTTGCCGGCCTGAAACAACTCGCCGTCCGTCCGGGCGAGCGCGTGCTGGAAATCGGATTTGGCACGGGTGAATGTTTGTCGGTGCTGGCGCAATCGGTGGGCGAAGACGGGCTGGTGTGCGGCATCGATTTGTCGGAGGGGATGACGGCGGTAGCGCGAAAAAAACTTTGGGCGCAAAAGGTGGCCGCGCCGGTGTTTTTGCAGCTCGGAGACGCTACGACGCTGCCATATCGTCGAGCCACGTTTGATGTTGTGTTCATCAGTTTTACGCTGGAATTGTTCGATACACCGGAGATTCCGCAGGTGTTGGCCGAATGTCGCCGCGTTTTGCCGATTGGCGGCCGGTTGGGGGTTGTGTCGCTAGCGAAAGGGGAAACTGAACCGTGGATGGTTCGGTTGTATGAATGGAGTCACCGGCACTTTCCGGCGTGGATGGACTGCCGTCCGATTTTCGCGGAAGCATTTGTGGCGCAGGCGAAATTTGAAATCGAATCGGCGGCAAAGATGATGATGTATGGGTTACCGGTCGCGGTCATCACAGCGAGAAAGTCGCCATAAGTTCGGGCTATGATTTTCTGTTCGCAAAAGCAAAACATTTACGCAAAATTTACTGAAAAGTTGGGCGATTTCTGTTATACTGTAGTTGACCCAAACGAATAGAGATGCCGTCGGCTCACTCTCAAATGTTTAGTTTTCAATCTAGTTTTTCTTTCTTTTAGTCGCGGTGAACGGTGGCACTCTCCTCTAAACCTTCTAAATCCTCCTTTTCTCCTTTTTGAAAGTCCGGACGCCACCGTTCGGGCTTACCTCTTTTAAAGGCCCTTTTTCTCCGAAATATCCAACAACACGTGTGTTTCGCCGCGACTGGTCTCCATTTGAACGGGATAACCGAATTTGGTGATGATTTCCAGCACCGGTTCGTTTTCTGCGAGTACCCACGCTTCAAATGTGGTAATACCCATTGCCAGCGCGATGTCGCCCAGCGTGCGCAGCAGATGTGTACCCAGCCCCACGTGCTGAAAGTCATCGCGGACAACCACCGCCGTTTCAGCGACCGTGGCATCGGGCGTGGCACGGCTCAACCGCGCGACACCCACCGCGTGCTCGCCGTCGTCGGTGCGGATGGTGGCAACCACCGCCGCCTGCCGTCGGGGATGCAGGTGCGCCAGTTCGGCGGCGCGCCGCCACACCTCTTTGGGGGGGAGGTCTGTCGGCAGGGTGTGGAATCGCATCCGCTTGGTGCGGTCAGACAGATGATGCCACAAATCCACCAGCAGCGCGGTATCTGTATCTTTGATGGGGCGAACGGTTACTGTGCGCCCATCACGGGTGGTGAAGGTGTGGGAGTTTGTCATTGGTCGCTCGTCATTTGCCTTTCGCAAATTCGCTCATTAGCCCATTGCGGCAACCAGCGGAATATTCTCTTTTACCGTGCCGCTGACTTTGCCGCGCATACTCCATGGCCCCGCCCATTCCACATCAATATGAACCAGTTGCCCTTTTAAATCGCGGTCATCTTCAAAAAAGACAAGTTTATTGGTGCGGGTGCGGCCTTTCCATTTGCCGCGATGTTTGGCTTCAACCAGAACCTCGACGGTTTTGCCCATATATTTTTCGTTAATTTCGGTGACGATTTCTTCCTGCAATTGATTGACCAAATCGAGCCGCCGTTTTTTCTCGTCCGGCGAAACATCGTCCGGCAGCACTTTTGCCGAAACCGTCCCCTCGCGCGGGGAATACATCGCCGAATGGCAGACATCCATTTTCAGTTCCGCCAAAATTTCGAGCGTGCCCTGAAAATGCGTTTCCGTTTCGCCGGGGAAACCGACGATGATATCGGTGGCGATGCTCGTTTCGGG
>JANTHQ010000029.1 GCA_024762375.1 Anaerolineaceae bacterium | reverse complement strand
GCGACTGAGTATCGCGCGGCGCAATTGGCAAAATTGTCTGATGGTGGGATTATTTCGTTTTTGCAATCGGTGGGCGAAACATCACCGCAAGAATTGATTGTCACCAATCCGGACGACTACCAAAAAATATATTCATTTTTACATCGTCAATTTCGGGTAAAATTGGTGGATCACCAGTCTTTTTTGCCGGAAGATTTTGCGCAGCATGTGGCGACATCTGTGCCGGCGGCGTGGGTACTGACTGCAGAAAACGATTCGACTGGCGAGGGTAGTGCGGGTAGAAAACTGGCGACGCGGGGGAGAATTGTGGCGGAATATTTGCCGGGGCAGGGTGGCCGATTGCTGCTGATGAATTTCTCCGGCGCGACGATTGCCCCGCCCGTGCTGGCATCTGCCGAAAATGGCATCGAATTGGCGGCGGCAGCGGTGAAAAAAGAATCCGGCACGCTGACGGCTCAACTTTTTTGGCACGCCACAGCACCACCCGGCACAAATTTTACGGTGTTCACCCAACTTTTGTCCGCCGATGGGCAATATTTCGCCGGGCACGATGGCCCGCCCGCCAACGGGGGCAACGCCACTGCCGGATGGGATGAGAATGCACTGGTTTTCGACCCCCACGCTATCGAACTGCCCGCCGATTTGCCCCCCGGCGATTACCGGCTGGTGGTGGGGATGTATGATGCGTCCGGCACGCGATTGCCGTTTTTCGCGCCGGATGGCACGCCGTTTGCCGATGGTGCTATTCCGGCACAGACGATTCATCTACCGTGAAATATGCCAAAAATTCCACATTGCCATCGCCGCCGGTGATGGGTGATTCGATTGTGCCGTGATGATGCCAGCCGTGTGTTTTTGCCCATTGCACCACCGATTGCACCGCTTTTTGCCGTGCGGCAGGGTTTTTTATCACCCCGCGGCGATTGAGTTGCGCGCGTCCGGCTTCAAATTGCGGTTTGACGAGCGCAATCACCCCCAAATTTCTCTTTTTCAAAAAACGCCGAATTTCGGGTAAAATGTGTGTCAGCGAAATGAAGGACACATCAATAACCGCTAGATCTATTTTTTTGGGTAGCGAATTCAGGGTGCGAATATCAGTTTTTTCCAACGAGATGACCCGCGAGTCTGCGCGGAGTGACTCGGCCAGTTGACCGTGTCCCACATCCACTGCGAAAACCTGTGCCGCGCCGTGCTGCAGCAGGCAATCGGTGAACCCGCCGGTAGATGCGCCAACATCGAGCGCGACGATATCCCGAACATCCAGCCCGAAATGTGCCAGTGCCGCTTCGAGTTTTCGGCCGCCGCGCCCGACATATTTTAATGAATCGGTGAGGGTGATGATGGTGTCGGCGGAAACTTTTTGGGCGGCTTTGGTGACAATTTCCCCATTTACCCGAACATTTTCCGCCGCGATGAGTTGCTGAGCGCGGGCACGGGTTGCTACCAGCCCGCGTTGAACCAGTGCAACATCAAGCCGTTGTTTCGCCATAAACCAGTGTTTTTAACAATTGCAGTGCGATTTGTTGACTTTTTCCGCCGTCATTTTGGGTGGTATCCCACGCGGAAACGGAGATAGCCGCAATTTGCCCCGTGGCGTGCAGCCGGAGAAAGATGCGCTGCAGTGTTTCGGCGGAAGGGCCACCGGGTGCGGGGTATCGCATGGCCGGGGCATCGGCAGGGTTGATGATGTCCACATCGAAATGGATGTACAGTGCGCCGGCCGGCAATGGCATGTCCAGCAGTGCTTCGGGTTGGCGCACATGGGTGATGGCTGAACCGGCGATGGCTTCGCGTTCGCCGGGGTCGAGGTCGCGCCCGTCGGTTAAAATGACGCGTGATTCGGATAGTGGTGATAAACCGACACCGTTGACGATGGTTTGTTCGCCGCGCCCCACGAGCATCGCCAGCGGCATGCCGCCCAAAAACCCGCTGGCAGTGGTTTCCCACGTATGAAAATCACCGTGTGCATCAAACCAGAGCAGGGTGGGATGGATGCCCGCGTGCTGCAATCCGGACAGCACGCCGATGCTGCTCAAACAATCGCCGCAAATGCTGACGGGCATGCCGCCATTGCGGGCGATATCCTCGATGTGTGCTGCCAGGGCGCGGTAGAGAATGGTCATTCGCTGCTGCGGCGTGGTGTGGGTGGCCAATGCCGGCGAATTCAGAATCCAATCGCGAGTGGCGATGGTTTCCAAACGGGGTTCCGGTTCACCAATAAAAAATGGGGTGAGGATGGTTTTCGGTATCACGATTGTTCTCCCAGAAAGTGCCGGATGGCTGCTTCGGGGGTTGTTTCGGTGGTGATGATGGGCGTGATGCCGAATTTTTCCGCCAAATTACGGCGGCTGCGATCGCCCATCCGGCGGGCGATGAATACCCGGCATTCGGGTAGCAAGTCAATGATGAGTTTGGGGTCATCGTGATGCTGGTGTTTTTCTCCGGCGGCGGCGCCATACGGGTTGGCGCGTTTTTCAACCAGTGCGCCATCGGGGTGGTAAAGGAAATAGGTTGGCGCGATTCCGAAATGGCCTTGCCACAATTTGCCATCGGTGGCAACGCCAATTGCGATGAGTGTGCGTTCCATAGAGGCCTCGCTTTTTGTTGGTGTGGCTATTGTGCCATTTTAGCGATGGAACTGCAAATGGTGTTTAACTCAACGTGTCCATCAGGTCAATCATAAATTCCACATCTTCTTGAGAAACGCTGTCGCAGCTTTCAAATCCCAAACTTTCGAGCACGCCTTTGCCTTTGGGATTGGTGTGCATCGTAACCAATCCGGCGCGAATTTTCTCGCTCATTTCTGCAAGCCGCGGCCCCACCAAAAAATTATGCTGAATGACGCTGATTTGGCTTTCGACAAGCACTTTCAACCGGCTTTTGGTTAGGTTGGTCAGTTCGTTGAAAGCTTCGCTCAAGAAAAAACCGACATCGGCGCTGCCATTGAGCAACGCTTTGGCCACCAGTGGATAACTGCCAACCCGGGTGATGGTGATGTTTTCAGAATGAAGTTCTGCGGGTTCCAGCATAATCATGCCCATTAAATGTACGTCCGGGTCATCGGTGGAAACCAGCCGCAGGCCGGGTTGCAAATCTTCAATTTCGGCGGCGGGATTTTCGGCATTGACCACAACCATGGCTTCATCACTTTTGTGGGCGGGGCGAGCCAGAGCGATAAAGCCTTTTTCGCGGATGAGCATGGCGGCATCGAACGGGTTGGCGTAAATGATGTCGATTTCATCGTTGCGAATGGCCTGTCGCTGCTCTTCGAAATTGTTGAAAAGGTTCAACCGCACATTCAAGCCAAACTCTTTTTGAAACCAAGTGTTGAAAATATACCAACCGGCGATGTGTTTTGGGGGAAAATCGGGGCTGACGGTCATAGTATACATTATGCCTTTTCCTCCTTCAGCATTTGAGCGTATTGTGCCAACGCTTCAAGCATTTTTCGCCGCGATGGTTTTCGGCGCACTGAGGTATAGCCCACGATTTCTCCCTTGCGGATGTTGGGGATGACACTGGCGAAAACCAGATAGTAGCCGCCGTCTTTTCGCAGGTTTTTCACATAGCCCTTCCATTTTTTCCCTGATTGAATGGTGTTCCACATATCGGCGAAGGCGGCTTTGGGCATATCGGGGTGGCGTAAAATATAGTGTGGTTGTCCGACCAGTTCATCTTCCGAAAAACCGGACATATCCACAAACGACTGGTTCACCTGCGTGATAATGCCTTTGGTGTCTGTCCGAGAAATGATGAGTTTCCCGTCGGGGTATGGGGTTTCAATATCGGTGACGAGCACTTTCCGCGAGCTCCCGTCAAAGTAGGTTAGTTGATGTTCGGTGTAGGGGCCGACAACATCGGCAGGATCCATATCTTTCACGTGTCCCTCCCAAAACTAGTGGCAGTTAATTACTCGTATTTTATGCTACCATTGAGGATGTTGTCAATGTTGGGCTGCTTTTTTGAGAGACCGGAAGATTGTGGTATAAATGAGATATATCCTCAATAAAAGAATTATGCGGCGCGATGATGCGCGACTGTAACCCCGGCGGGAAAGGAGATGTGATGGAAACGTTTGATATTCGAGGTATAAACTATGCGGTGGATATTTCGGGGCACGGCGAACCGGTTTTGATGGCACATTGTTTAACATGGAACCATCACGATTACGATTATCAAGTGCAAGCGTTGTCGGACGATTATCTGCTGATACGGCCCGACCAGCGGGGGCACGGCGAAACGGGTTTTGTCGCCGAGCCATACAGTTTCAGAGATATGGTGGATGATTTGCACGACCTGCAACAGCAGTTGGGGGTTGGCCCGGTGCATTATGTCGGGCACTCGATGGGTGCGATGATGGGGCCGTATTTTGCGCTGGCATACCCCGATGCCCTGCGCTCGATGACACTTATCGGCGGGTCTGCTATCGCCGAGCCGGAAGAGCGGCTGGTGGGCTATCGGCAGTTGGTGGCGGCTGTGCGTGCCGGTGCGCACGAAAAAGTGATTGACCGGTTGGTGAGCTTATTTTTCAGCGAATGGAGTCGGGCAAACCGGCAGGAAGCCATCGAAAAATATCGGCGGGATTTTTTGCAAACACCGGCCGAAGGTATGTATTGGACCGCTGAAGCAGTTTTCACCCGCGAAAATTTATTGCCCCGGTTGGCGGAAATTGCCGTGCCCACACTGGTTATCGTCGGTGAAAAAGATGTTGTCACATCGCCGGAGCGGGCACAAGAACTGGCCGATGGTATTCCGAACGCCAAATTGCTGACTGTGCCCGATGCTGGACATTTTACCACCGTCGAGGCGCCGGACGCAGTCAACACCGCATTGCGAGAATTCTGGCAATCTGTTTGAATCTCTCGATGATTGCCACTTTCGAGATGTGCCAAACAAGCGCAGTCTTTCCAAGGCGGCACATTCACGGTGAAAAATTCGCTGATATGGTTTCTGTCATTTAACGTGCGCTTTCCAACGCGGCGCGAACGCGTCCGCCTGTTTGCGCCAGGTACTGCCGGGCTTCTTCCGGTGAACATTGACGCAGGGTGCTGACAATTGCCGTTTTCACATCGCCCCTGCACGCAGCCAACATTTTGGCGGCTTCATCTTCACCGGGCTAGCGGCTGTGGCCCATACTCTCCAATTTCAGCGCAAGTAACTCTTTTGAGAATTTGTGTAAATGTCAAAAGAGTTTGGGAGATGTGAAATTTATTCATTTTGATTTTTCTTATTTCACAATTAGCGGCAAGAATATATCAAACCGAACCGGCGTGACAACGTACGCCACTGAATCTAGTGGCGCCAAACTAACCGTTTTCGAGAAAGTGCCGGTTGTCAATTCGGGGGTTCCATCTGTGGTTTCCGTTATTTTCTGAACATTTACCATACCAGAAAACCCGTATTGCGTCCCATCAAAGTTAAAAGGAAATGCCAATGTATCTGTCATCGAGGCGTTGGCGAAAATTACCGCAATACTACCATCGTTTTTGTGCTGGTAAGCAGAAGATTGCACTGCAGAAATCGTCACGTCAACCGGCGTGCCATAATCCGTCCAACTCGATGTGATATCGGGGATGTTGCCGGAAAGCGTCAATGGTCTGAGCATCGTGCCAAAAGCCAGAAAGTCTTTGAGTTTATAGCGCATTGTCGCAATCTTTTTTACAAACGGGGCGGCGATATCCGCATTCGAATCGTGTACAATCCACAACGATGTCCGCCCCGGTTGAATACCCTGCACAAACGCCTGAGACAGTTTGCAGTAAAAAGACTGGTTATGGTATCGAGATGTGCCGGTGTGTTTGCCCACCAATTGCACTCTGCCGCTATAAACCGTTTGAAAAGCGGGAACCAGATTATTGGTCAACCAACCATCGGTTAAAAAGCCGTCCACTTCATCAGCCAAATAATCCGCGCCGCCTTCAACCACGATGAAACGCCCCGCCGGAATGGCACTGTGTACCCCGGAAAGCATATTCCGATAGCCGTCTCGCCACCAGTGCCCACCCCCCAACGGATGATTGTGCGCGGGATCCATATCTTCCACAGGGCCGGCGGCAGCCACCTGGTCAATATATATCCCTTTACTGCCAATTCTGTCAGTAAGTTGTTGCGCCGCATCGGTGATGATATTTTGCCAGTTAATCTGGGTGGGACTCATCACCGCAAAAGTGTTGCCACTAAAGTCTTGGGTGTAAACACTGCCATCACTTCTTTTGGCGGCATCGGGTAAACCTCTGGTCGTGTAATCCCATTCCCCCGTTAAATCCGTATCGTACAACCGACCATTGATGTACGGCATAATATACCCACCGGATTGCTGAATACGGCTGACCAAATCTGTCATACCGGTTCTTTCGGGAAAATAGTTGGGATAATCATTATCGAAATCAAGCGTGTTCCACTGATACCAGTGGATTCCCACCGGGATACCGGTGAAATAATCAATATAATCATTCATAGCACTTTCGATGTTCGCCATTGAAGTTGATGAGCTCGCCGAGTAATATCCCCACACCCCAATGGAACCCAACTCGTTTTGCCGAAGCGTGCGTTCCGGGGTAACGGACGGGTAATATTCCGCCGATGATGACCCCCAGTTTTTGTAAATCAGTGCCGCATCATACCAATCGCCGGTAAATGAATCCAACTCGAAATGCCCGGGCATTTGCCAGTCGTTGCCCGGCAGCGTTTTATCGGGAATCACTACATTCCCTTGAAAATGCAAATGTCCGTTTTCCGTTTTGAGATGAAAATGTTTAAGCGATGCTTTTGGGTCGTGAAAACCAAGGTACACCCCGTAATTTTCATTATAATAGGCTAAAAATTGCATCGTCGCGCTCCACCCTCTGGGGTAAAACATATCATAATCCACCGCGTCAGTCACAGGGTCGGGCAAAAGTACACCCGAATATTTTGGAATCAAAAACCGGTCGTTGCCGGGGGCATTCAAATTCAGCTCGGGAAAATCCACATCGGTGAGGGTATGGGTGTTGCCCAAACCCGTCACCGATAAATCCCAGTGCGATTGCTTGTCCGTGACGGTGATGCTCACAGTTGCTTGCAGGCTATTGGGCAAATTGGCGCCGCTCGGGTTGGCGAAAGCAATGCGGCAATGACTGCCATCGTTGGAAACATTCACCGTTGCCCAATCGCTTGTCGATGCAATGGTCGTTGTTGCATCGGTGGTAACATCGGCAATTGACAGCGAAAATATGGGCGAAACGGTATCCAATATCTCCACCGTTGCCGATTCAATGCCGGCAATTTCCATGCCGCCGGTGGTAGATTGCAGAGTAATGGTCAATTCACCCGTACCGACAATCTGTTGCTCGCTGCCCTGACCGGACACGTGTGTTGCGCTAAAAAGAAGACCGACAACAATCACAAAAAAAGAAATTTTTTTTATCATTTTTTAACTCGCTTGGGAACTCGTCTTTCTTCCGAAAACAGTACAGTTTCGATTTTCGGGTGGCAATTTCAGATTAACTGACCCAAATCTTTCCCGCATCAGTATTTCAATCCGAGTGGTAGTTATGTTTCGCCCGGCAGCGGCTTGCCGGTTTATCGGAGGGCAGGTTAGGTGTGCATAAAAAACACCCCTCAGAAGCCTTGGAGGGTGTTTTTACATGATGGGCGATACCGGATTTGAACCAGTGACCTCTCGGAGGTGGATTTTAATCTGGCGTTTTTATGTTTGTACAGAGAACAGGCGTCGGCTAGAAGCAATATCTATGTCTAGAATTTTTTTTGCGGCTTGATCATCTGTAATCAGAACATCAATATATTTGCCGCGAATTGCCCCTAGAATTGCAATGGCTTTTTCGATGCCGCCGGCAATAGCTATAACGGTTTTTATGCTTCGCAAGGTTTCCAAACCTATTCCTACCACCCGTTTATTCAAATCTACATCCAAGAGCCGGCCATTTATGTCAAAATGTTGGGCACACATATGACCCACAGAACCTTGGCTTCGTAACCATGCAATGTCTTTTTCGTTGGCATAATTTGTCCAAATCAAGCCGGAAGAGTCAGACTCTAATGCGCCGACCCCCAGAATAGCCACGTCGGCACGCCGTGCTAAAGTCAGTGTTTCGTGTACGGAAGGTTCCTGAATTAACAAATCGCGCATACGACGGTCTTCTACCACGAGTGGCGCGTGCATATAGCGGTATTGCGCCCCATAGGGTTCGGCAAAATTTCGCACTAGATCCGGACCATCGACCAACGGGTTATTGTCACCGAGTGCGCCGATGGCTTGAACCACCGTCATATTTACTTTATGGGAAGGGTGTAATTGCTTGACCGTACTGGCAACCGAACGGCCATTGGACAAAGCCAAAATCATATCTTCTTCAATGATTTGGTCTATATATTCTGCTGCTAATAACCCTTCACCATCTCTGATTACATCAGCGGGTTGGTCATAAGAGATGAGAATTCGGACATCGCGCAGCCCGAACCTTTTCTGCATAACTTTCTCAAGTTCTTTATCTCTTTCCCACGGGTACTCAATAGATATCTTGATAATACCTTTTTGACGAGCTTCCTGCAATAGTCGCGAAACGGTAGCTCGGGATGTGTTTAGGTTGCGGCCAATCTGGGCTTGCGTCAATTGCTCTATATAATACATTTTTGCTACTTGCATTAATAGCCTATTGTTTCTTGCCATTTTCTAGCCTTTCAACGGTTGTGGCATATAGCACAGGTGACCAGGGTGCGTTGATGTTTCTCGGAACCGGAAATATTTTTTTCGTAACAGTATTATATCTGGTTCTTTCTTTCCGAGAAAGATAGAACCACTAAATTCCATCTCGAATGTTGGAGGATTTCCAATGGAAAACGCTATGGTGCGTTAATGATTAATTGGTGAGGAAACTGAATCCTGAATTGCGGTTTTGGAACAAATCGCGTTTAAGCATTTCGCATCAAAGCAAGTAGCACAAAGTTACATCTCTTTTGTAATATGAATTCGGAATTTTTTTCAACAAAGGAAAGTCTGGTTATTTTTCACGAATTCTTGGTATGTCATTCCCGCAAAAGCCAAAATCCATAGTTTTTCTGGATTCCGGATAATTTCTTCGGGAATTTTCGGAATGGCAGAAACTCCGAACTGACGTTTATTGCAACAACAATTTGTCAAATGCATTGACGGGTAATTTGGACATATTTTCAACCACAATATCAGCATCTTGCAATGATGATGCCGGATTGGTGGTTGTGACCGCCACACACTTCATCCCGGCACGGCGAGCCGCTTCGACACCGGCTATGGCATCTTCAACAACTATACAATTTTTTGGCGGTGTTCCTAACTGTTGTGCGGCTTCCAAAAAAGTATCGGGATGAGGTTTGCCCGGTAGATTAAAGCCGGACACAATGACATCAAACCATTCGGCGATATTTAATTCATTGACCAATGCATCAATATTGGCTTTTGGTGCCGATGACGCAATCGCCTGAGTATAGCCTGCCCCATTTGCTCGCTCAAGCCAGTCATCAATGCCGGGCAACAATGTAACCTTTCCTCGAATTAGGTTTCTAAATAGGGCTTCTTTAATGTTGCTGACGCGCCTGACGAATTCGACGCTTGGCGTTTCTCCCAGTAAATAAGTTAAGATTCCTGCATTGTTCATACCAAAAGTTTTTTGGAACAACTCGTAAGAAAACGGGATATTGAAATCTGACAAGGTTTGAGACCAAGCAAGATAATGTGCCTCCCCTGTATCAACTAAAACCCCGTCCATATCCCAAATTATGCTTTTCTCCATACCATTTTCCTGAAAAACATTGATTGCATACCCATGTTTAGCCAGTATCAATAGGCGAACATGAACATATGCTCATATAAAATGTACAGCATTTCTATGAGGTTGTCAAGCAATTACGAAAACATCTTGGATTTCGCTGAAAAATCGCTTGACTCTTGTTCTTGGGTATGATATACTGGACAAATACTGAGCATATGTCCATTTTTTTGAAAATATGTAATATTTTCCCGTTTTTACTTCTGCTTTTTCTTTTCCCCTGTTACCTATTTCGGCAGAAAATTGTACGTATTGCTCTCCGGTAATTATTCATTCCAATACAGAGATACAGACAAAGGACAAGGTTATGAGTATAGTCAGTGAAATTACCAGGGAATCCTGGATACTGAGCACTTTTCCTGAATGGGGTACCTGGCTTAATGAAGAAATAGAGCAGGAGGTTGTTGCGCCGGGCACTTTTGCCATGTGGTGGTTGGGCTGTACCGGTCTTTGGGTTAAATCTGAAGGAAACGCCAATATCTGTATTGACCTATGGGTTAAAAGTGGCAAAAGAACAAAATCAAACCCGTGGATGAGAGAACAACATCAGCATCAACGAATGATTGGCGTGAAAAAACTGCAACCCAATTTACGTGCTGTACCGGTGGTTTTGGATCCATTTGCAATTAGAGAAATAGATGCAGTTGTAGCCACACACGATCATGGCGACCATATCGATCCCAATGTGGCGGCAGCTGTTATGCAAAACTGCGATTCTTCCGTCCCATTTATTGGACCAAAAGCGTGTGTCGATTTGTGGACCAGCTGGGGCGTTCCTGCCGACCGCTGTATCACAGTTAAACCCGGCGATTCAGTTCAGTTAAAAGATACAGAATTAATAGCGTTGGATTCATTCGACCGCACTGAATTGGTTACGGCTCCTAAAGGTGTTGTGTTAAAAGGAAAAATGCCCCAAGATATGGACTTGAAAGCCGTAAATTATCTCATCAAAACCCCTGCCGGTACGATTTATCACAGTGGGGATTCTCATTATTCAAACTGGTATGCCAAACACGGCAACGATTATGATATTGATGTGGCTTTAGGCTCTTACGGAGAAAATCCACGGGGAATGACTGACAAGATGACCTCGGTTGATATTCTCCGAATGGCCGAATGCTTGAATTGCAAAGTGGTGATTCCCTTCCACCACGACATCTGGACGAATTTTCAAGCCGATCCCCAAGAAATTCGAGTGCTGTGGGAGATGAAAAGACATCGCCTGCAGTATAAATTTAAGCCGTTTATTTGGCAGGTCGGTGGCAAATTTATTTATCCAAACGATAAAGATTTAATGGAATACCACTACCCTCGTGGCTTTGACGACGCATTTACCATAGAGCCGGACTTGCCGTTTAAGGCGCTATTGTAATCTAACCCGGTTTTTGATTTTTGGGCGGGTTTTGTCAATTAACTCAGAATATTCTGGGAAGGAGGGTGTACCTGTCAAGTATTAGAAAATTCTTTTTGCGAGAAAATAAGTCTAAGTTGTAAAGACTAGTATGCAATTCTAAGGAGGTTGCGGAAATGAAGGAAAAGAAATATGGGTGGGTTAGAATAGCAGTAGCTATTTTAGTATTGTTATTTGTTGTTTCTTGCTCACAATCACAGTCACCAGCCACACCGGATACAGCACAAATCGAAGCGGCTCAAGGGGCTGCTGCTACAGCCGAAGCCAAAGCCGCCGAGGCAGAGTCGGCTTTAGCCGCTGCCCAAGCAGAGGCTGATGCTGCAAAGGCCACTGCCGAGGCTGCGGGACAAGCCTCTTCTCAAGAACTCGAAGCTGCACAGGCTGCTGCCGAAGCGGCTAAAGCCACCGCCGAAGCGGCTCAAGCAGAAGCTGAGGCAGCCAAAGCCGCTGCTGAATCTTCTCAGCAAACCGAAACCGGAACTGAGGCCACTAATCCCTATGCACCATATGCAGGGACGACAATTGTCGTGAGTTGGCCATCGTTATCGCATTTTGAGAAAGCCAAAACACTCATTCCTGAGTTTGAGGCTGAGACAGGTATCAAGGTTGAAGTGGACTCCATTCAGTATCAGCAGATGCGTGACAAACAGGTACTGG
>JANTHQ010000028.1 GCA_024762375.1 Anaerolineaceae bacterium | reverse complement strand
TTCTATCTGCTGGCGATGGTTGGCAGGCGGCGGCAATCGGCGGGGGGGAATGTGGGCAAACTGCTCTATCTGCCCACATTTTTGGTGAACAGCAATCTAGCGGCGCTGATGGGGCTGTGGCGGTATCTCTCCGGCGGGCAGTCGGTGCAGTGGCAGCGAGTTAAACGCCGGGAATAAAAAAAGAGATTGGTTGATTGGCGATTGGAAATCCCTTTTGCGAATCTCCAACCAACCAATTACCAATCTCCGATTCATCAATTAACCAACTACACGCGGATATCCACTCGCCCGGTGTCCATCATTTTTATCAGCGCTTCTGCCAGCATTTTTTGCTGGTCTTGCGTCTGTTTGATGACCGCCACTGAAATTTGGTCTTGAACTTTCAACCCTTGCTGGGCTGTGGCTTGCATTGCCAATGAATTTTGCATGCTTGCGCCCGAAACGCCGGAAATTCCCATACCGCACCTCGAAATGTTTTCTGCGTCCATTGTATCACAGAGTCGCGGCAGGGTGGGTAAAGGTATCGTAAAAAATGCAAGCAAAAACGTAGGGGCACGCCGCCGCGTGCCCCTACGAAATTTACGCCACAACTTCCCCTTCGACCACGGGAATATCGACATGGAAGGTCAAGCCGTCGCCGTTGGCATCCACTTTGATGGTGTCGCCGTCCATAAACTCGCCGGAGAGAATTTTCATCGCCAGCGGGTCTTGCAGGTAACGCTGGATGGCGCGTTTCAGCGGACGCGCGCCGAAGGTCGGGTCGAAACCAACCTCTGCCAGATAGTTTTTCGCGGCGTCGGTCAGTTCCAGCGTCATATTGCGTTCTGCCAGCAGGCCGCGCAGGTGTTCCAGTTGAATATCCACAATGCGGCGCAGGTCTTCTTTGCTCAGGCTGTGGAAGACGATAATGTCGTCAATCCGGTTCAAAAATTCAGGCCGGAATTCTTTGTGCAGCAACGATAGCACCTGCGATTTGGCGGCTTCTGCGCCCATTTCCTGAATGAGGTGGCTGCCGATGTTGCTGGTCATGATGACCACCACATTTTTGAAACTCACCGTGCGCCCGTGGCTGTCGGTCAGCCGGCCATCGTCCAGCAGTTGCAGCAGCACGTTGAACACTTCCGGGTGCGCCTTTTCGATTTCATCGAACAGCACCACGCTGTACGGTTTGCGGCGCACGGCTTCGGTCAACTGCCCGCCTTCATCGTAGCCGACATAACCCGGCGGCGCGCCGACCAACCGGCTGACGGTGTGCCGTTCCTGATATTCGCTCATATCAATGCGAATCATGGCTTGCTCATCATCGAACAGGAATTCCGCCAACGCGCGGGCAAGTTCGGTTTTACCGACGCCCGTCGGGCCGAGGAAGATGAATGAGCCGATGGGACGGTTGGGGTCGTTCAACCCGGCGCGACTGCGGCGCACGGCGTTTGCCACCGCATGGATGGCTTCATCTTGCCCAATCACCCGGTGGTGCAGACGGTCTTCCATTTTCAGCAGTTTCTCTTTTTCGCCTTCCAGCAGTTTGCTCACCGGAATGCCCGTCCATCGCGACACAATATCGGCGATATCTTCCGCGTCCACTTCCTCTTTCAGCAGCGAACCGCTTTCCTGCATGTCGCGCAATTTTTCTTCCTGCGCGGCGAGTTTTTCTTCCAGCTCGCGCAGGGTTCCATACCGCAGGCGGGCGGCTTTTTCCAAATCCTGATGACGCTCGGCGCGTTCGATTTCGATACGGGTGGCGTCAATCTGCTCTTTGATACTGCGCAGGGTTTGGATGACCTCTTTTTCGTTTTGCCAGCGAGCGGTCAATTCTTTCGACTGCTCTTTCAAATCCGCCAGTTCTTTTTCCAATTTTTTGAGCCGTTCTTTGCTGGCGGCGTCTTTTTCTTTTTTCAACGCCTCGCGCTCAATTTCCAACTGCATGATAGCGCGGTCAATCTTGTCGAGTTCGGTCGGTTTGCTGTCGATTTCCGTGCGCAGGCGGCTGGCGGCTTCGTCAATCAGGTCAATCGCTTTGTCGGGCAAGAATCGGTCGCTGATATAGCGATGACTCATCGTGGCCGCGGCGATGACTGCGCCGTCCTGAATTCGCACGCCGTGGTGAACTTCATATTTCTCTTTCAGCCCGCGCAGAATGCTGATGGTATCTTCCACCGATGGCTCATCGACCAGCACGGGTTGGAATCGGCGTTCCAGTGCGGCATCTTTTTCCACGTATTTGCGGTATTCATCCAGCGTGGTTGCGCCGATGGTGTGCAATTCGCCGCGCGCCAGCATCGGTTTGAGCATATTGCCCGCGTCCATCGCGCCTTCTGCCGCGCCCGCGCCGACGACGGTGTGCAATTCGTCGATGAACAGAATGATTTGCCCTTCGCTTTCGGAGATTTCTTTCAGCACGGCTTTCAATCGCTCCTCAAATTCGCCGCGGAATTTTGCGCCGGCAATCAGCGAACCCATATCCAGCGCGAAAATGGTTTTGTTTTTCAGCCCTTCCGGCACATCGCCGCGTACAATGCGCTGCGCCAGCCCTTCGACGATGGCGGTTTTACCCACGCCCGGCTCGCCGATGAGCACCGGGTTGTTTTTGGTGCGGCGGCTGAGTACCTGCACCACCCGCCGAATCTCTTCATCCCGCCCGATGACGGGGTCGATTTTGCCTTTGCGCGCCAAATCGGTCAGGTCGCGCCCGTATTTTTCCAACGCCTCGTAGGTCGTTTCGGGATTTTGGCTGGTGACGCGCTGACTGCCGCGCACCTGTGCCAGCGCCTGCAAAATGGCGTTATGGTCAACCGGGAACTCTTTGATGGTGGCTGCCAACGCCAAAAAGAGATGTTCCACGCTGACATATTCGTCTTTCATTTTTTCGGCGGCTTCTTCCGCCATACGGAGCACGGTATGCAGTGCTTGCCCCACGCCGGGTTGGCTGCCGCCGTACACTTTGGCACGGCTCGCCAAATCGGTGTGCAAGCTGGCCGCCCAACTTTCTGGGTTGATGCCCAATCGGCGGGCGAGTTGCGGCACGATGCCGCCTTCCTGCTGCAACAGCGCCAGCAGCAAATGTTCCGGCAAAATTTCGCTTGCGCTGAAATCTTCTGCTAATTTTTGTGCCATCAAAATGGCTTCTTGCGATTTTTCGGTATATTTGTTCAGATTCATGAGAACCCCCTGATTTCAAAAATTTCGGTGGCAGAGAGGCTTGAAATATGCCGCATAAAACACGATATGAAACGTTCCCAACTCTCTGCGTCTGTTTTATTGTATCCCCATTCAGTTAGAATCGCGTTAAAGTTATGTTAGATGGATGTTAATGCAAAGCCATGTTGTAACTAACGCCATAATCGTTTACAATAAAAATGTGCGTCACCCGTTACTTTGGAGGAAACGATGGTTGCTCCCGACCATAAATTGCAAACGATTTACGAATCGACGTTGAAACGCGTGCAAGAACTGGAATATTTGGTTGATTTGAGCCAAAATTTAACCACCAGTTTGAACATGGATGAAGTGCTCGAACGGATTGCCAACGGCGTGGTGACAATACTGCAAGCCTTTGGCTGTGTGATTTTCTTGCTCGAAAATGACGGCAAAACGCTGACACCCCGCGTGGTGATTGACCCTGATTTTAAAGATGAAATTTTAAAAACGCCTATCCATATTGACAATAGTTTGACCGGAAAAGCCATCAAAGCGCGGCAGGGTATGGTTTTTAACAAAGCCTATTTTGATGACGATGGTTATCAAATCCCCGGCACAACCGCCGATGAAGAAGAAAGTGTGTTGAGTGTGCCATTGATTGTGGATGAAACAGTGTTGGGCGCAATGACCGTCAACCGCATGGGTGAAGAATTTTCGGATAACGATTTGTGGTTGGCAGAAGCCTTCGGGCGATATGCCGCCATCGCGTTGAAAAATGCACAGGTTCACCAAGCCCTGCAATTGAGCAACGAGCGGTTTCACCAACTTTTTGAGAATATGAGCAGTGGCGTGGTGGTTTACGAAGCATCAAATGACGGGCAAGATTTCATCATTGCCGGATTTAACGCTGCCGGTGAGCGCATCGGCAATGTCAAACGCGAACATATCATCGGCAAATCGGTGCTGGATGTTTTTCCGGAAACAAAAAACGGGCTTTTTGAGGTTCTCCAACGGGTGTGGCGCACCGGTGAGCCGGAGCGGTTCCCTCTGACCTATTATGAAAATGGCAACTTGTTGCGCTGGCGAAACAATTATGTGTACAAACTGCCCACCGGCGAAATTGTCGCGGTGTATGATGATGTGACAGAACAAAAACAAGCCGAAACAGCCTTGCGCGAAAGCGAAGAGCGGTTTCGACTGGTCTCGGAATTAACTTCCGATTATTCATTCGCATATCGGGTTAATGCCGATTATTCGCTGGAAAACGAATGGGTGACCGGCGCATTGGAACGAATTTCCGGTTACACAGCCGCCGAACTGCGCGAAAAAGGTGGCTGGGATGTATTGATCCATCCCGAAGACCGCGCTGTTCCCCTCCGGCAGTTTAAATCGTTATTGCAAAGCAAACCAAATGTGGTGGAATACCGCATTATTACAAAGAATGGTGGCATCCGCTGGATGCGCGATTATGCCCGACCGCAGTGGGATGAAGCCGAACAGCGTGTTGTACGAATTTTCGGCGCGGTGCAGGACATTACTGCCCAAAAAGAAGCCGAAATTGCACTGCAAGAAAGTGAAGCCCGTTTGCAACAGGCTCAAAAAATGGAATCCATCGGCACGCTGGCGGGGGGGATTGCCCACGATTTTAACAATTTGCTCACCGCCATTAACGGGCAGGCAGAACTGGGATTGATGAAACTGCCGGAAGAACATCCCGCGCGGAAAAATTTGGTTGGCATCCTTTCGGCCGGTAACCGTGCCGCCAAGTTGACCGGGCAATTGCTGGCTTTTAGCCGCCGGCAGATGTATCGCCCGCAAGCGGTGGGCATCAACCGCCACATTCAAGAATTATTGGATATGCTGCGCCATCTCATCCGCGAAGATATTACCATCGAAACAAAACTCGCGCCCGATGTGCCACCCATCAATGCCGACCCGCACCAACTTGAGCAGATTCTGGTCAATTTGGTGGTAAATGCCCGCGATGCCATCTATGCTCAGGCAGACCCGGCGCGGGGCAAAACCATCACCATCCAAACAGAAAAACTCACGCTGGATGAGGCATTTGCTGCAACCCACCCCGATGCTGCACCGGGTGAATATCTGAGTCTGTCTGTTACCGATACCGGTATCGGCATGGACGAAGATGTGCGAGAAAAGATTTTCGAGCCGTTTTTCACCACGAAACCGAAAGGACGGGGCACCGGATTGGGATTGGCAACCGTGTATGGCATCGTCAAACAAAATGGCGGCAGTATTTACGTTTACAGCCGAAAAGGATTGGGAACAACATTTAAAATCCTCTGGCCACTGCCCGAAAAAGTAGACACTCCCGAACATACCGAAACAAACGAAACTGCACCCGTGTTGACCGGCACGGAAACAATTTTGCTGGCAGAAGATGACGAGCAAGTTCGTGCCTTTGCCGCCGATTCGTTGCGGGCATTGGGCTACAATTTGTTGGTGGCAGAAAACGGCGCGCACGCGCTACAACAAATTGCTGAAAATCAACAGCCGATTGATTTGCTGGTGACGGATGTGATTATGCCCGAAATAGATGGGCCAAAACTGGCAGAAACATTGCGCCAGCGTCTGCCGAAGTTGCCGGTATTGTTTATGTCCGGCTATACCGATAACTTGCTCGGCAAGCGGGGCGCGTTGAGTAAACATGTTCATTTTTTGCAAAAACCATTTTCGACTCACCGCTTGGCTGAGAAAGTACGCACCATTTTGGATGAAATCGGTGTGGAAGCGCAGGAAAATCAATGAAAACGATTTTTATTTTTGGAATGATGATGATTTTGGCGTTGACTGCCTGTGCCAGCGAATCGACACCGGCATCTGTGCCGCCCACTGAACCCGAAACTACCCCACCCACCCCGACTGCGACCGTCGCACCCACCGAGCCGCCCACTGCCGCACCGACGCTTGCCCCGACGGACACGCCCGCGCCCGCACCGACACCATCTGCCGCCAATGCGGATGTGCTGTTTGTGAAAGCCACCCAATCGGCAGATGGCACATGGCGGTTCGATGTGACGGTGGCGCATCCCGATACCGGCTGGGACGATTATGCCGACGGCTGGGATGTGGTGCTGCCCGACGGTTCGGTGGTGAAAGTAAACCCCACCGACCGGTTTACGCGCTTGCTGGCGCATCCCCACGAAACCGAACAACCCTTCACCCGCTCGCAATCCGGCATCCGCATCCCCGCGGATGTGACCACCGTCACCGTTCGCGCCCACGATTTGGTGGATGGCTGGGGCGGCAAAACGGTGGTGGTCGATTTGACGCAATCATCCGGTGACGGGTTTGAAGTTCAAAAGTAACCAACGAATGAGCGAATTTGCGAAAGGGCGAATCTGCGAATACTGTTCACGCATCACGCAATACACAGGTAGCCGAATCACCACAAAAAACAGGATTTCTCCCAATGACCACATTTGAATCCATTACCGCAAATTTACGCAATCCGTTTGCCCGTGATGATGCGGGTGAAAAGAAATTTGGCACGATTGACGGCGTTTTTCTGCCCACCGTGTTGACCATTCTCGGCGCGGTGATGTATCTGCGCACGGGCTGGGTGGTGGGTAATGCCGGGCTGCTCGGCGGCGCGCTGATAATTTTGCTATCCAATGTGATTACCCTTTCCACCGGATTGTCCATCGCTTCGGTGGCGACCAATATTCGGGTGGGAGCGGGCGGCGCATTTTCTATCATCGCGCAATCGCTGGGGCTGGAAGTGAGCGGCAGTGTGACCGTGCCGTTTTATCTGGCGCAGGCGATTTCGGTGGCATTTTACATTTTCGCGTTCAGCGAAGGCTGGCTGCGTATTTTCCCCAACCATCCCGCGTGGGCGGTCGTGTTCGGCGCGTTTGTCATCATTTTCGCCATTGCCTATTTCAGCGTCAGTTTGGCGGCGCGGGTGCGATACCCCATTTTAATCATCATCGTGGCATCGCTAATTTCTGTCTTTTTGGGGAGCTTCCATATCGAAGGGGCGCAAGGTGTCACCCAAACGCCGCAAATGTGGGGTAGTTTTCCCGACGGCAACTTTTGGTCGGTGTTTGCCGTGTTTTTCCCGGCGGTGACGGGCGTGCTGGCCGGGGTGAACATGTCCGGCACACTGAAAAACCCGCGTCGCAGCATTCCGCGCGGGGTTATCAGTGCCATTATTGTGACCATGGTGGTTTATCTGGGATTGGCATACTGGGTATCGCTGGTGGCAACCCCTGCCGAACTCGTTTCCAATTTCACCATTATGGTTGACCGCTCGGTGTGGGGTCCGGCGGTGCTGGCGGGCATTCTGGCGGCGACATTTTCCGCCGCGCTGAACTCGTTGGTGGGCGCGCCGCGCGTGCTGCGTGCCATCGCCGAACACGATATTCTGCCCGGCGGCGAATTTTTGGCGAAACGGTCGGCATCGGGTGAACCGCGAAATGCCATGTGGGTTACGGGGGGCGTCGCGCTAGTTACGCTGGCTTTCGGGCTAACGGGCGGCGGGCTGAACGCCATCGCGCCACTGATGACCATGTTTTTCCTGATAACCTATGCCGTGCTGAACGGGGTAGTGGTGCTGGAACAATCGCTGGGGCTCATCAGTTTCCGCCCCCATTTTAAGATTCCGCGCATCGTGCCGATTATCGGGGTGGCGGGGTCGGTTATCACCATGTTTCTGATAAACCCGCTGTTCAGTTTGGTGGCGGTGGTGGTCATCACCGGATTGTATATTTATCTCACCCACCGGCAACTGAAAAACCCGTTCAGCGATGTGCGCAGCGGGCTGTTTGTCACGCTGGCAGAGTGGGCGGCGATGCGGGTTATCACCATGCCGACATCGCAAGAGCGGGCATGGCGGCCAAGTTTGCTGGTTCCGGCACAGTCGGAACTGGAACTGCTGGGGTGTTATCGTTTTTTGAAGGCGCTGACGTACCCGCGCGGCTCGGTGCATTTGGTGGGCATTTATCCGCCGGGTAAAAAATCGCGGATGGCGTCGATTGAAGATTTTGTCCAATCGTTTGCCAATGATGGTGTGTTTGCCCGCGCGGCGCTGGTGGAGGGGAGTGATTTCGGCAAGGCGCTGCAAGCCGGGCTGGATGTGCTCAGCGGTGCATTTTTCCATCCCACGGCGCTGTTTCTGCCGGTGAACCGCGGCACGAAAACAAAAACGGTGCAATCGGCAATTGACCGCGCGGTGGAAGACGGCATGGGTGCGATTTTATATGCTCAGCATCCTTCGGTTTTGCTGGGGCGCGAACAGACCATCAATGTTTGGGTGCGCGAGCAAAGCCCAACTTGGCAAATTGGCATGCGGCTGAGCAATTTGGATTTGTCGCTGTTGCTGGCGTATCAGTTGGTTCAGCAGTGGCAGGGAGAAATGCGACTGATAACGGTCATTTCAGATGAAGATGAACGACTGAAAGCAGAAGCGTTTTTGGCGATGTTGATTGATTTGGGGCGTATGCCGCGCAATACACAGACCATTGTTTCGGTGGGGCGGCTGAATGATTTTTTGCCGCACGCGCCGCAGGCGGATTTGAACATTTTCGGCGTGCAGCAGAATGTTTCGGTGAAATTTGTCCACCAAATGGTTGAAAGTACAAAAGCGTCGTGTATTTTTGTGAAGGATTCGGGGAACGAAAGTGCGCTGGCGTAAAAAATGGAGATTGGTTACGGGATGAATTTCCAATAACCAATCTCCATTAATCAATTTCCGCTCAACTGATGATGTTCAACTTCGGCTCAGTGGGGGCTTGCTCGGCATATTCCGGCGAAAGGTGGAAAATGCTGACCATCGCCGCGACAGAGCGCGATACTTTGCGGATAGCCTGCGCGGAAGCGGATTCCGGGTCGCGCACCACAATCGGTGAGCCTTGGTCGCCCCCTTCGCGCACCGCAATTTCGATGGGGATTTCGCCCAAAAAGGCGATGTGATTCTCATCTGCCATTTTTCTGCCGCCGCCGTGCCCGAAAATATCGTACCGTGTGCCGGTATCGGGCGCGATGAAGAAACTCATATTTTCAATCAATCCCAAAATAGGCACGTTTAACTGGCGGAACATGCCGATGCTGCGGATGACATCGCTGGTTGAAACTTCTTGCGGGGTGGTGACGATGACCGCGCCGGTCAGGCTCATGCTCTGCGCCAAACTGAGGCTGGCGTCGCCGGTGCCGGGCGGCAGGTCGATAATCAGATAGTCCAATTCGCCCCAATCCACATCTTCCAGAAACTGCCGAATTGTGCCGTGCAACATCGGGCCACGCCAGATGAGCGGCTGTTTCGGGTCAACCAGAAAACCCATGCTGATGAGTTTTACGCCGTGTCCCACCGGTGGGACGATTTTCCCGTTGAAGGCTTTGGGTTTGGTATCAACGCCCATCATCAAAGGAATATTGGGGCCGTAAATATCGGCGTCCAACAAACCGACTTTCGCGCCTTCCAGCGCCAGCGATAGCGCCAAATTGGTGGCGACGGTGCTTTTGCCCACGCCGCCTTTGCCACTGGCGACGGCGATGGTGTTTTTGATGCCCACTTCCAATTTACCCATCAGCCGGGCGTCGGCGGGCACCTGCGATTCCAAATTCGCAGTGACACCGGTGACGCCGGGAATCTGTTTTACGGCGTCTTCGCATTCGGATTGAATTTGCCCTTTCAGTGGGCAAGCGGGGGTGGTCAAAATGACATCAAAACGTACATCACCGCCGGATATTTCGATGTTCTGAATCATATTCAGCGACACCATATCCATATGCAGTTCCGGTTCGATGACGTGGCTTAATGCAGCTAAAACTTGTTCTTTGGTTACTTGTGACATACAGTGTCCTCGGTATCAATAAGAATTTTCGGCATTTTACAACAGATTGGTTGATGAGTCGAAAGTTGGGACAATTTATGAATGTTTGCCCACAATTTTATAGGCACAGGTGGCATCGCCACTGGCTTGGTTGTGCAATCGAATTACATCGGCATCGAGCAGGTTCGAGAAAAGCGTCAAATCTTCATTGCAGGCTTGGGCGCATTCGGACGCGACATGCTGGATGGGGCAATTGTGTTCAGTGATGATGATGGACCCGTCCGGCTTTTTTTCCCAACTGGCCATATACCCGTCTTCTTGACGAAGTTCCACCAATTGTTCCACTCGTTTTTCCAGCGTGGGCCCGCTCACCAATGGTTGATATGCCTGCTCGATTTTTTTGGTGCGTTTTTCGAAAATCGCGTCCACGGCTTCTTTGCCATACATATCGCGGATAGTCAGAATGACGTCGGCGGCCAATTCCTGGTAATTTCGCGGAAAAAGGTGGTCGGCTTTTGGCGTGAGAAAATATGAAAAACCGGGACGCCCCACACCGCGCTGTACTTCTTCATATGAAACCAGATGTGTATGTTTCAGGTTGTCCAAATGACGCCGCACGGCCACCGCACTGATGTGGAGCATCTCAGCAAGTTGGTCGGCGGTGAGCCGCCCGTGCTCTTTCAGTGCCAACAAAATCAAGCGGCGCGTTTTTGGTAGTTGGATGTCGTTTAATAATCCGGTACGTGTCATTCAAAAAACCCTATTTGACCTTTCAATAAACAAAATTATAGCACGCTCATGGGGGTATTGCAAAATTTAATAACAAAAAAGTTGACAAATTAATCTACCACCAGTAAAATAGCAGTTAACTTTGCAGCCATCGGGCTGTGCACCAGAAAAATATTCAGTATGGAGAAACTAAACCAATGGCACTAACATTATCTATAAAAAATTTACACGTGAGTGTAGAAGGCAAACCAATTTTGAAGGGCATCAACCTGGACGTGACACAGGGTGAAGTCCACGCGATTATGGGGCCCAATGGTGGCGGAAAAAGTACGCTGGCGTATGCGCTGGCAGGACATCCCAAATATGAAGTCGAGGCGGGCGAGGTTTTTTTGGGCGATGAAAACGTGCTGGAAATGAGCCCGGACGAACGCGCTCAGCATGGACTCTTTTTGGCCTTCCAGTATCCCACCGCTATCCCCGGTGTGAGCATGGCGAATTTTTTGCGCACAGCCGTCAACGCTGTGCATGGCGATATGCCCATTACACAATTTCGGAAACTGCTATTGGACAAAATGGAAATGTTGAAGATGGATCGCTCGTTTGCGCGGCGATACCTGAATGACGGCTTTTCCGGCGGCGAGAAAAAGCGTGCCGAAATTCTGCAGATGGCGCTGTTGCAGCCGAAATTCGCTGTGATGGATGAAACCGACTCCGGTTTGGATATTGATGCCCTGCGTATCGTGTCAGAAGGGGTGAACGCGGTAAAAGCCGGAAATAACATGGGCGTGATTGTGATTACCCACTACAACCGCATTCTGAATTACATTAGACCCGATTTTGTCCACATTTTGGTTGACGGCCGCATCATTCTTTCTGGTGGGCAAGAATTGGCAGAACGGTTAGAGGCCGAAGGCTACGACCAAATTATCAAAGAACACGCATAAAAGAGGTGACGAATGTCGCAACCAGTTGATGTAAATATTGGCGATTATAAATATGGATTTAATCAGCCCGAAGATTATGTTTTTAAAGCAGAAAAAGGGTTGACAGAAGAGGTCGTGAGAAATATTTCGGCCATGAAAAATGAGCCGGAATGGATGCTGGACATCCGTCTGAAGGCATATCATCACTTTATCAACCGCCCGATGCCCAATTGGGGCAGCCCGTTGATGCAAGAGATTGATTTCGATGATATTTACTACTACATCAAACCAACCGAGGGGCAGGCCCGTTCGTGGGAGGATGTACCGGAAGAT
>JANTHQ010000027.1 GCA_024762375.1 Anaerolineaceae bacterium | reverse complement strand
CCTATTTATGTCAGGGTACGCAGATGACACCGATATTGTTTTGCAAATTTTGAAGACGGGGATGCCCTTTGTGGAAAAACCATTTTCGCCACTGGCGCTGGCGCAAAAAGTGCGGGCAATTTTAGACCAATCAGCTTGACGGCCAATCCGATTGTTCTGCCGGGCGAATGTCTTTCAACTTCAATTGCAGCTGCTCGCGCCCCCCCCAGCGATTGATTTCCAGCGAAAATACGGCATCAACCACACCGGGGATGGTTTGCTGGGCCTGCCACTGTTTTCCCAACCCAAACCCAATGGCATCCCACATTTGTTTGCCATCGAACAGACGCATTTTCAAATGCGTTTTTTCTTTGCCCACCAACGTGTGATGGCGCACCTCCAAATTTCGGCTGACGAAAACCGGGGTGGGATTGCCGTGCCCAAACGGGGCAATTTTCTCGATGGCCGCCACCAAATCGTAGCGCACACCGCGCAAATTGATTTCTGCATCCACCGGCAGCGATTTCCGCAAACGGGTCACATCGAATGACTGCCGTGCGATGGCGGTCAACCGTTCCCGAAACGCTTCCAGCTTCTCGTTTTCCACCGTGAAACCCGCTGCAGCCGCATGCCCGCCATATTTTACCAGCAAATCGGCACACTGGTCGAGCGCGCGGGTAATATCAAACTCGGGGATACTGCGCGCCGAGCCGCGTGTGTGGGTTTCGCCGCGGTGGGCAACCAAAATGGGGCGATAGCACATTTCTGTCAGCCGAGAAGCGACCAGCCCCACCACACCGGAATTGAAGGCTTCATCGGTCACCAAATAAAGGGCGTCGAGCGTTTCATCGTCGCCAAATTGCGCCAGCGATTTGTCGGTAAATTCGCGGGTTAAAAATTGCCGTTCTGAATTGATTTGGTTGAGTTCCATCGCCAGTTTTTGAGCTTCAACGGGGTCATCGGTGGCGAGCAGTTGGTACGCCAACATCCCCTCTTTCAACCGTCCCGCGGCGTTGAGGCGCGGCCCCAGCACAAAACCGATGGTTTCGGCAGTGATGGTTTTGCCCGTTGCACCGGCAATCTCCATCAGTGCTCGCACGCCGGGGCGCACCGGATTTTGCATTTTCGCCAATCCGCGCTGCACCAGTGTGCGGTTTTCTCGCGTAAGCGGCACCAAATCTGCCACCGTGCCGAGTGCAACCAAATCGAGCAGTTCCGTTTCATCCAGCGGCGGTTGCCCGTTTTGCGGGGCGCGGCGGTTCAGCGCTTGTGCCAGTTTGAATGCCACCCCCACGCCGGCAAAATCACGGAAGGGATAACGGCTGTCGCGCCGTTTTGGGTTGACCACCGCCACGGCAGGCGGCAATATTTCTGCGCCACTGTCATCTACCCCCAGCAGATGGTGGTCGGTAATGACAAATCGCAAGCCGAGTTGGTTGCCATGTGCCACTTCTGCCACCGAACGGATACCGCAATCGACGGTGACAATCAGTTTTGCGCCGGTGCCGGCCAGTTTGGAAATGGTTTTTTTGTTCAGCCCGTACCCTTCAGTGAACCGATTCGGAATGTATGCCGACACATTCGCACCGAGGGTTTGCAGGGCCTGCATCAGCAGCGCGGTGGAGGTCACGCCGTCGGCATCGTAATCGCCATATACCACCATCGGCGTTTGGGCTTCGATGGCAGTCAAAATTTCGGTGACGGCAGCTTCCATATCGGGCAGCAAAAATGGGTCGTTGATGGCATAGCCGCCGTTGAGAAAACTGTACACATCCTGCGGCTCAAAAATCTCGCGGTTGTACAGTATCTGCACCACCAGCGGTGGAATATCGGGAAATTGTTCAAAATGGGTTTTCGGTGCGCGGGGATGGATATCCCAGCGATAGGGTACGGTTGTCAGCACGAATCATCCTTTGTACCGCAAAAATGCGGGCGATATTTTTTTTATTGTATCTGTTACCCGATTTTTGCGCAACAAAAAAGCCCCCGACATCGGGGGCTATCTCGGTTTTAGTGATAATTTATTCCAGCCAGCCTTGGCTTTTCAAGAAGGGGGTCAATCCGGGGATATCAAAGTATTGGCCCTGGTATGCCAGATATGCCCAGTAGAACGTTACCAACCACAGCAACAACGGGACACACGCTAAAATCACTGTCCAGCCCAAAACGATGCTGAGCACAAACAGAATAACATTTACGGCCAAGGCTTGCACCGCATGGTATTTTTGGAATGGGCGGGATTTCATATCCTCCACGAGTAAAATGACAATTGCCACAATACCGATTGGGTACGACAACGCCGCCATAAGTTTGTCATTGCTGGTAATTTCGTCCATTGGTTCACGCTCCCCTTTTTATGAAAATGATTTTGTTTCGAACATAATTTATTTTAACACACCCCCAACCGATTTGCAACTATTTTACGCGAAAATTCACAAAAAATTTGCCGAAAATTAACGCACGACCAGCGGCAGGAACAACCGGAACGGCCCGACTTCCACCGATACCGTCAGTTGCGCGGGGGTAATATCCACATTGCCGAAATTATCGGTGGCGCGGGCTTCCAGCAGATGGTCGCCCGCAGCGAGCGCGGATGTATCGAGTGGCACATCGAAATGTTCGCTGGCACTGTCAAACGCGCCATCGGTGGGGGTGGCAGACTGCCATTCTCCGCCATCGAGCCGGTATTCAACCCCGGTGATGATGCCGTCGGTCAGTTGCAGCGCCGCACCGGCAACCGGTTCCGCCGCAGTAGACTGAATGGTCAGCCGCCCGGCCTCACTCGAAAATTCGGTATCCACCGCTTCCGTCACATCCGAAACGGTCAAAAACGCAATCACTTTGGTGTTCACTTTGCCAAAATTATCAATCGTTTGCAAAGAGATGGTGTGTGTGCCATTCGGCAGCGGGTCGGTGGTAAACGTGAAATCTTCTTGATAATCATCGAATGCACCGTCCACCGGTTCGGCGGGCTGCCACGCGCCGTCATCCACCCGATAGTTGACCGTTTCCACCGAGTTTATCAGAATGGCGCGATATTTCGGCGACGGGAACGGCGTTTCGGCGAAATGTCCGCTAACGGTAAAAACGCCCGTCCCGGTGACAGTTTCGGTCATCACGCTCGATACATCCAACCCGACATCCACCGGGTCGAGAATGCCGTTGCCATCGCTATCCCACCAGCCGATTTGCCCGCGCGCATACATATCAATCTGACCGTTGGCATACGGGCTGATTTGCCCGCGCATGATGCTGGGCACATCACTGGCGCATCCCTGCTGGCTATTCTGATTTTCAATTTGCAGATATCCTGACTGTGCATCGCACGCCACATTCGCTGATGAATACTGGTCGAGTGCGCGGAAAATGTGCCCCATTTCGTGCGTCGCCACCGCATCCATATTGCTGAGGCCATAACCATTGTTGCCGGAGGTCATCACCATAAACGGGCCGCCGAGATAGGCGTATGCGAAATAACCATCACTGAAACGGTTGTCGCTGTCGTTGGCGCTGTTCACCACAAAAATGGTGAATGCCCAATCGGTGTGGTAGGTTTGGCGCAAATGGTCATTATACGCCCGCACTTGGTCGAAATAACTGTAACCGCTGAATCCCAGCGCGGTCATCGTATCGGCAATCCACAAACCTTGGTCACTGTACGGATGTGAAATCGGTTCGACGGCGGTGGGGGCTGTGTGCGGGGTATCATACACCACCGACAATTGCGCTCTCGGTTCGCGTGCCGCCCACCAATCCAACGCCGATGCAATCTCGCTCACCACCTGCGATTGCTCGCTCTCCGTCCAATCTTCGGTCGAGGGGTCGGTCGCGCCGTTACTTTCGGGAAAAACAATGCCCACCGCCACCGAACCAATCATAAACTGGCTGGATTCGGTGTAGCCGGGGCGAGGGTCGCTTTCAGTAGCATTTTCTGAATTGAGACGGGGCGTTTGCGGTGCGGGGGCTTCCATCGCATCCACAAAATCGCCGGGTTGCAGCGGATGTGCATCCAGCGATTGCGCGGTTTTCCCGGTGATGGGCGGCGCGAGCAGCGCATCGAACACAGCGGCTGCGCGTTTGGCGGAGGTCGTCCAATTTTCGGCGGGGTCAACGGGTGCACTGAACACCTGCGCGCCACCGAAATCGGCGGGGGTACCGGCGGGCACTTCGGCAATGAAAGCATCGGGGGGGAAAATGTGCCGCACCTGAATGCCCGCTTGGTGTGCGGATTGCAAAACGGTGTCCAAATTTTGTGCGGGGGATAATATCACCAAAACCGGCGTCGGCGAAACGGGGGCGTCCGCCAAAACAGGCAACCCGCTCGCCGGCAAAACGAGTGTCAAAAAAATTGCGATGATAATTTGTTGCGTGTGTAATCGTGCCTGCATTGTTCCCGTTCCCTGATGATACCGGTTGTTAAGGTCAACTTCTGGTTTCAGTTTAAGGGAAAAACGGGTGCAGGTGAGTGAAGGGAAAGTGAAATATTCGTGAAAACTGCGTGAGATTTGCGTAAAAAATCGTAAACACTGCGTGAAAAGTACGTAAACAAAAATCTGAATTTTGTTTTCTGCTTTTTTGGGGATGTGGTATAATTAAAATGATACTCAATTACCCAGTTTAATTTTGGAAGTTGCAATGGATGGCAACTTTCGCCTGAAACGTTGTGATGAATGCTCTCTTTGTTGTTCCACCTGTTGTGGCATCGAACCGGCGTTTTGCGGCCGTATCGCATTCTACTTGTAAGCTCTCCCACCACATCAAAAAGAGCGTCCAACCACTTCCAACGAAATTTGCCACACTATTCTTTTGAGGAGGTGACTCACTGCCAACAAACCACAAACTCACAAATTTATATATCGTCAAAAAGGGAGGGCGATAGAAATGAAGACTACTTTTCAAATAGGAAAAAGGTTTTTAGGTGTCGCAACAATACTAATTTTGCTGGTTGGTATTCCGGTTGCAGTTTGGGCGGCTACAAATAGCGGCGATGTCAGTGGTACTATCACATACACCGGTACCATTACCGGCACGCAAACAATCTATGTGAGTGTTCATTCGCACCCGGGGGCTCCCCCCAGTGTGCCGCCAGCAAGTCTCACCAACCCGGGCGGCGCATATACCGTGCCGGGTGTCGCCGATGGCACATATTATGTGAGTGCCTATATGGATTTAGACGGTTCGGGGGGGGAACCCGGCAGTGATGAACCTATGGGATGGTATGATGTGGACGGGGACGGCAACCCGGATACCATTACTGTCAGCGGTAGCAATGTTACTGGCGTGGATATCAGCTTTGGCAATCATACCCCGCAAATCACTTCGATGGATGGCATGTGGGAACAGTTGGGCGAAGCAGTTTCGCCCACAGATTCTAACGTACAGCAGATAGATTTAGCCTTTTACAGCGAAAGTGAACACAACACCCCTGCGGTGCTATATTCTTCCCCCACTGGGACAACCCTGATGAAATGGGATGGCGGACCCGACCAACAATGGGAGGCTGAAAGCGGAAGCGATGCTCCAAATGGACAAAACTATGTTTCTTTGGTGGTTAATACTTTTGGTGGGGGTAATTTTCCGTATGCGGCTTACACGGATCCATCAAGTTATTACATAAACGTCAAACAATACAATGATGCCACTCATACGTGGACTTTGGTGGGAAATCCTGACTTTTCCTCCCCTGCTTCCGCATATAGTATCGACATGCGGCTGAAACGCACTGGCGCTATGACGCCTGTGGTCGCATTCCGAGACTCGGGTTCGAGAATAAATGTGATGACACTTTCCAACACATGGGAATATATCGGTGCCCCTCTTAGCATGGGAGTTAACGATGTGGAATTGGCTTTAGACTCTACTGACGCACCATGGGTGGTATATCACCAAAATTCCTCATCAAGTATTGGCGCAATAGCCTATATTTCATCCACATGGGAATATGTTGGAGGCAGTGTTGCATTCCAATACAGTGCTACTCAACCCAGTATCGCCATTGATAGTTCCGACACGGCTTATGTGGCATTCAAAAACACTGTTACGAACAAATTAACCGTAATGAAACACAGCAATATCCTCACAGAAACTTGGCAAACCGTCGGTACAGCCGGATTCTCTGCTTGTTCGTCTGCCAACCCCCAAATTGTCATTGATGCCGCAGATACACCTTATGTAGCTTTTGAAAGTGATTGCGATGACGGTATAACAGTGATGAAATATAGTGGTGCAGGCTCATCGGGTTGGGAATTGGTTGGGTCAGCAGGATTCTCCGAAGGTACTGCACAGCGTCCCGTCATTAATTTTAACAACAACAATATCCCATTTGTTGCATACATTTCTACTGCCAATGCGTATCCGGCGTGGCCCGCATATGTCAGGTATTTTGATGCCCACCCCACCATCACCCAAACCACTGTCACTATGAGCGAGGATGCGTCGCCTACGCCCTTTGCGCTGTCATTGCGCGGTGAAGATGAAGACGGCAATGCCCTTTCGTGGTCTATCGCCGGACAGGGATCGCACGGCACTGCCGCCATTGCCGGCACCATCGGCAGTTCGGGTACTGTAACCGCCACACTCGCCTATACGCCTGTCGCCAATTTCAACGGCGAAGATAGTTTCATTGTGCAATTGGATGACGGGACAGCAACCAGTACCGCCACCGTGCAAATCACCATCGAACCAACCAACGATGCACCAACCGCCTATTTTGCCAACCGAACCGTGGCACAGGGCGAAACGGTGATGCTCGATGGGACGTTGAGCCATGACATCGACGGCGATACTCTCAGCGACTTTCACTGGACGCAAACGGGCGGCACGAGCGTTTCCTTCACCGACAACATCAGCCGGCCAACTTTCGTCGCCCCTAGCCTTCGCGATGTTCTGACATTCACTCTCGCTGTGACCGACCCCGGCGGACTCAGCGATGACCACAGTGGCACAGTTTGGGTGGTCGGCGGTGATGCGTCCACACTCGTTCCCACCGATACCGACACTATTTTTGCGCCGCCAACCGCTCCATTCACGCTCACTGTTCCCGTTGGGGGCGTTCACCAGCCCATCAGTCTTATTTTCACCGATACCGTTGGCGGGTACTCGCCACCGGTAGATCGTCAGTTTGCAGGGTCTCCTTTCTCTCTAGCGGCATATGCGGATGGCATCGAGCAAACCGGCTTTAACTTTGCAGAACCATTCACCATCACCATCCATTACAGTGATGATGACATCAGTGGTCTATCGGAATCAACCCTTGACCTGCGCTATTGGAATGGGAGCGATTGGGTATCGGATGGCATCGTCCTCATTTCACGGGACCCTGCCAACAACCAGATTACATTCACCGTAAATCATCTCACCGATTTTGCGCTGATAGCAGAAGAAAGATACTTTGTTTACCTGCCGCTTGTTCTAAAATAACCTGAATTCGGAGTTTTTCTCGAAAAGAGAAATTGTGGTTATTTCGCGAAGATTTTTGGTATGTCATTCCCGCGAAGGCGGGAATCCACTGTTTTTTACTGTGGATTCCGGACAATTCGCTGCGCGAATTTCCGGAATGACAGAAACTCCGAACCGAGGTTAAAATAGTTTGAACCATTGTTTCTACCCTCTGAACAAACCCAGAGGGTAGAAACGCCGAATAGTATTGGTATTCCAAACTAAATTTTTAACTTGGGCCAATTTGAGGTATAATTAAATGGTTTCCACGGAAGCCCGGCATATCGCCCGGGCTTTTTTGTGAACCAGTGAGCAACCCCATAGTTTTCAGAGGAGATCCGCTATGAGTAAACTGGTTTTTGAATCTCAACACCCCCTCGTTAAACACAAATTGGCAAAACTGCGCGACAAAACCACTAAACCGAAAAAATTCCGGGAGTTGATTCGGGAAATTTCGATTTTGCTGGCATATGAAGCAACCCAAGACTTGAAAATCGCCCCTGTGGATGTCGAAACGCCGATGGCTCATACCACCGGCTTTTTGTTAGAAGAACAAATCGGGCTGGTGCCGATTCTGCGCGCGGGGCTGGGTATGGTCGAAGGCGTGTGGGAGATGATGCCCGGCAGCGAAGTGTGGCACATCGGGCTTTTCCGCGATGAGCGCACGCTGCAACCGGTACAATATTACAACAAACTGCCCATCGCGCCGACCGTGCAGGTTTGTTTGGTGCTCGACCCGATGCTGGCCACGGGCGGCTCGGCGGTGGCAACCATCGATATTTTGAAACGCTGGGGCGCAGAGCGCATCAAGTATATCGGCATCATCGCCGCACCGGAAGGTATCGAGGCAATGCAAAAAGCACATCCCGATGTGCCCATCTATATCGCCGCAATTGATGAGCGGCTGAACGACATCGGGTATATCGTGCCCGGGCTGGGCGATGCAGGCGACCGCCAATTCGGGACGGCATAATGGGCAAAAACAAATTCGCGTGGATTGATGTCATCCCGGAAACAGACGCCGACGGCGAGTTGGCAGAGGCATACACCGCCAACATCGAACCATGGGGCGGGGTGGACAATATCATCAAAATTCACAGCCTGAATGTACCGTCGATGCACGCGCATTTGTTGCTGTACAAAACCGTGATGTATGGCAAATCGCCCATCCGCCGCCCGGAACGCGAAATGATTGGCGTGGTTGTTTCCGCCGTGAACCACTGCCGCTACTGAGTGCAGCATCACGGAGCGGGACTCCTGCGACTCACCAGAAATCCGGCGCTGGTGGAACAATTGAAAACCGATTACACCCAAGCCGACCTGAAACCCGCGCAGCGGGCGATGCTCGATTACGCGGTGAAACTCACCCTCACCCCGTGGAATATGGTGGAACAGGATGTGATTTCGCTGCGAGAACACGGTTTCAGTGACCGCGCCATTTTGGACATCAACCAAATTGTCGGCTATTTTGCATTCGTCAACCGGCTGGCGGACGGGCTGGGCGTGCAACTGGAAGATTTTTGGGATGAGGTTAGTTGACCGGAGATTGGTTGATTGGAGATTGGTTGAATCGTGATGCGTGTTGCGTAACAT
Organism: Anaerolineaceae bacterium; assembly: GCA_024762375.1. Classification (GTDB taxonomy): domain Bacteria; phylum Chloroflexota; class Anaerolineae; order 4572-78; family 4572-78; genus JANTHQ01. The sequence goes on along the minus strand of JANTHQ010000027.1, from coordinate 2,914 downwards.
TGAACCTGAAACCCGAAACTTGAAACCACACGCTATCCGCCCATTCGCAAATTCATAACCCATTATGGCACTACTGATTTTCGGCACGGCATTTTTCATAACCGCACTGCTCACCCCGCTGATGATTCGGCTGGGCCCCCGGCTTGGCATCGCCGATGCGCCCGGTGGGCGACGGCTGCATCACGGCGTCATTTCGCGATTGGGCGGCGTGGCGATTTTTGCCGGGTTTATGGCGGCGGCATTGCTGGTGCTGGCACTCTACCGCCCCCCACACGGCTCATCCGACCAAATTTTGCTGTCGGGGGTCATTGCCGGGGCATTTTTTGTGTTCGTGTATGGCTTGCTGGATGATATACTCGATTTGCCGCCGATGCCGCAATTCGCAGCGCAATTTGCCGCCGGAATCATCGCCATCGGTTTTACCATTTTCATCGAAAAAATCACCGTGCCGTTTTTCGGGGTGGTCACATTTCCGTGGTTCATCACCTACCCGCTCACCATTTTTTGGGTGATGGGCATGATGAACACCATCAACTTTTTGGACGGGCTGGACGGGCTGGCGGCGGGTGTCACCGCGATTGCCGCGCTGTTGTTCGCGTGGCACGCCTACCGGCTGGGGCAAGACCGGGTGTATCTGTTTCCGCTGGCGCTTGCCGGGGCGACACTCGGTTTTCTGCCGTTCAATTTTTCGCCCGCAAAAATTTTTATGGGGTCAACCGGAAGCCTCACACTGGGCTGGGCGCTGGCATCGCTGAGCATTCTCGCACCGGCAAAAGTTGCCACCGCACTGCTGGTGCTCGGCATTCCCATCATTGATGTGGCGTGGCTGATGCTGTGGCGTTGGCGCAAAAAAGGTTCGCCGCTGATTGCCGGGCGTGACCATCTGCATTTCCGCCTGCTCGATATGGGGTTCAGCACCCGCGTCATCGTGCTGGGCTATTACATTTTCTCGCTCACATTCGGGCTGCTGGCGTTCGTCATCTCATCCAGAGTGTATAAACTGATTGCCATACTCGCGCTGGTGGGTGTCACCCTGTTTATTTTGTGGGAAGCGGCAAAAAACCCAAAAACGGCAGATTGACCCCGTGATTGAGTTGCTCGATGCGCGAAAATGGCATACAATTTCGGCGAATGGGCGAATCTGCAAATGAGCGAATCTGCGAATTTGAACGTGGAAACGTGATGCGTAACTTGAAACCTTAAACCTTGAACTTTAAACTCCCATCGGAGGTTTTTGTGGCGAAATTATTGTATCAACGAGTGACCGGTATGCAGGATGTGCTGGGCGATGACCAGCGCTACTGGCGATTTGTGCTGGAGCGCGCCCAACGCACAATGGATCTGTTCGGCTTCGAGCGGATTGACACCCCGATTTTGGAGCAAGCCGCACTTTTTCAGCGCGGGGTGGGCCAAGGCACAGACATCGTCGAAAAAGAGATGTACGTTTTTGAAGACCGCGACGGCGATATGCTGGCCCTGCGCCCGGAATTTACCGCCGGGGTGATGCGCGCATACATTCAAAACGGGTTGCACACCCAACCGCCCCCACTCAAACTGTGGGCAACCGGGCCACTTTTTCGGCACGAGCGCAACCAAAAGGGACGCTATCGCCAGCACTCACAACTGAATCTGGAAATTCTGGGCGAAACCGACCCCGCCGTGGATGCGGAACTCATCGGCGCGGCGTGGTTTCTGTTCAGCGATTTGGGGCTGACCGGGCTGAAATTGCATCTCAACTCCACCGGCTGCCCCGTCTGCAAACCGGCATACGTCCAAAAACTGACCGACTATTTCCGGCAGTATGAATCCATTTTGCCGGAAGATGATAAACGCCGGCTGCAACAGAACCCGCTGCGAATTTTAGACACGAAAGAGGAAGCCACCCGCCCGTTGCTGGATGACGCGCCGCAATTTGTTGACCATCTGTGCGCCGATTGCGCCGACCATCTGGGCAAATTGCGAACCTATCTGGAAGCACGCCGCATTCCGTATAAAATTGACCATAAACTGGTGCGCGGGCTCGATTATTACACGAAAACCGTTTTTGAAATCAAAGCGCCCGGCTCGCTCGGTGCACAGGATGTCATCTGCGGCGGCGGTCGGTATGATGGGCTGATTGAAACACTCGGCGGCAGGCCAACACCCGGCATCGGTTTCGGTTCCGGCATCGAGCGAATCGTGCTGACGCTGAAAGCGCAGAATATCGAACCGCCGCGCCGCGTGAACCCGCTGGCGTTCGTGGCATATCTCGGCGAAGCGGCGAAAGTGGAAGCCATCCGGCTGACCGCCCAACTCCGCGACGCCGGTATTCCCGCGCAAATGAGTTTCGGCGACCGCAGCCTGAAAGCGCAATTGAAAAGCGCCAACCGCAGCCGCGCCAAATTCGCCATCATCATCGGCGAGGAAGAATTGGCGCGCGAAGTCGTCACCATCCGCAATTTGGAAACCAAAGAGCAGCAAGATATCCCCTTCCCGGAGATTATTCTGCACGTAACGCGCGGAGCCGATTGATTGGAGATTGGTTATTGGTCATTTGTCATTTGCCGGTTGCTGAAGACTTACCTGACTTTGGACTTGAAACTTTGAACCTTCAACTTTGAACCTGAAACCTTGAACGCCCAACCAAACTTCCGCCGAATTGGATTGCTGTACCACCCGAAATTACCGCAGTCGCGGGTGATGGTCGCCGAAATGCTCGAATTTATCGAGAGTTTCGGCGTTTCGGGTTGGGTGTGCAGCAGTTGGGATGAACCCGCCATTTCCGAAAAAATCGCCGACACCGATTTGCTCATCACACTCGGCGGCGACGGTTCCATTTTGCGGGCGGCGCGGTTGGCAGTGGAACACGGCACGCTGATAATGGGCGTCAATTTGGGGCGGCTCGGTTTTTTGGCAGAAATTGCCCCCGCCGAAT
>JANTHQ010000026.1 GCA_024762375.1 Anaerolineaceae bacterium | reverse complement strand
GTTCAATGAAAAACTGTACAGTTCTGTCAAAGCAAAATCGTCATCAATTACCAATACGGTGGGCGCCATAACGTTATTTATCCTCGATTTGGTTATAGTTATTTTTCGGCAATTTGTTCCAAAACTTTAAACTCGTCACTCGTTACCCATTTTATCATATTTTTGCCAAAAATGCACAAATTTTTTTGTGGCGGTTTGGCGTATGTACCCGGCATCAAAATCAGCACGATGGCTTTTGCCAAATAGAAACCGCCATGCTATCATTTCTTTCGGTTTTAAATTAAATAGTCTGGACACTCATCCAGAGGGGCGGAGAGACAGGCTCTATGAACCCCCGGCAACCTGACCGAATGGTCTCCGGTGCCAATTCCTGCAAAGCGTTGGCTTTGAAAGATGAGAAATCATTCTGCCGCGTTGCGGCTTTTTTTATGTGAGGATGTATGACAATTGCAGTTACCGGCTCGATGGCCTTCGATTATATTATGTCGTTTACGGGCAGTTTTACCGACTATATTATGCCCGAGCAACTGGAGCGACTTTCCATCAGCGTGCTGGTAGATTCGCTGCGGCGCGAACGGGGCGGCACGGCGGGGAATATCGCGTATAATTTGGCACTTTTGGGACAAAAACCCTTGCTCATGGCGAGTGTCGGAAATGATGCCGCCGATTATATCGCCGATTTGGAAGCGCGTGGTGTGGATACTTCTGCCGTGTTGCACGTACCCGATGTGCTGACGGCGTCGTTTTTTGTTTCCACCGACCGGGGCAATCGCCAAATTGCCAACTTTTTCATCGGCGCGATGGCGCATTCCGGGCGAGTGCAATTTGGCGCGCAACAGTATCAGTCCATCAAACTGGCAACCATTTCGCCGAATGCGCCGCAGGCGATGGCAGATTATGTCACCGAATGCAAGGCGCTCGGTGTGCCGTATGTGTACGACCCCAGCCAGCAAATCCCACTCTTTTCCAAAGAGCAATTGATTGACGGTATCGATGGGGCACGCATTTTGATTGTCAACGATTACGAATTTGAACTCATCAAACGGCGCACCGAGCTGACGCTGGAACAGATGCGCCGTATGGCCGAAACCATCATCGTTACCAAAGGTGAGCATGGCTCCACGATTTACACCGCCGATGAGCAGATTGATATTCCCGCTATCACCCCCGAAGCGGTGCTGGACCCAACCGGCGCGGGCGACGCTTATCGCGCCGGGTTGATGGCGGGGCTGGTGAACGGGCTTTCGCTGGCAGATGCGGGGCGGCTCGGCACGCTGACCGCCACCTATGCCATCGAATCGCACGGCACGCAAAAACATCGCTATTCGGTGGATGAGTTCGCGGCGCGGTATGCCGAAAATTTTGAGGTTTCGCCGGATGTGGCGGCGTTTTTTGAGAAAATCAGATAATTGGAGATTGGTTATTGGAGATTACGGTACGCCAATCGCCAATTACAAATCTCCAATCAACAAATCAACCACAATACAGGAGCAGATATGACTTTAAAAGAATTTGATGTAAAAGACCTTAGTTTAGCCGAAAAAGGGCGCTGGCGAATTGACTGGGCATACAAAGAAATGCCCGTGATGCGCTCGCTGATGAAACAATTTTCAAAAGAACGCCCGTTGGAAGGCGTGAAACTCAGTGCATGTTTGCACGTTACCACCGAAACCGCCAATTTGGCGCGAGTTCTGCAAGCCGGTGGCGCAGATGTGGTGCTGACCGCCAGCAACCCGCTCAGCACGCAGGATGATGTCGCCGCCGCGTTGGTGTCGGCGTTTGAAATTCCGGTGTATGCCATCAAAGGCGAAAGTAACGAAGTTTATTACCAGCATCTCAATGCCGCGCTCGACCATCACCCGATGATAACGATGGATGACGGCGCGGATTTGGTCAGTACCCTGCACGCCGAACGCCCCAATCAAGTGCCGGAAATCATCGGTGGGACGGAAGAAACCACCACCGGCGTCATTCGGCTGCGAGCGATGGCGGCAGATGGCGAATTGCGCTTTCCGGTGATTGCTGTCAACGATGCGATGACCAAACACCTGTTTGACAATCGTTACGGCACGGGGCAATCCACGCTGGATGGTATCATTCGCGCCACCAACATTTTGCTGGCGGGCAAAACTTTCACCGTTGCCGGATATGGCTGGTGCAGTCGCGGTATCGCCATGCGAGCCAGCGGGCTGGGCGCAAATGTCATCGTTACCGAAGTTGACCCGCTGAAAGCGCTGGAAGCGATGATGGACGGCTACCGCGTCATGCCGATGATGGAAGCCGCACCCATTTCCGATTTCATCGTTTCCGCCACCGGCGACAAACATGTGATTGACAAGCATCATTTTGAAGTGATGAAAGACGGCTGTGTGGTTGCCAACTCCGGTCACTTTAACGTGGAAATCAACATCCCCGCGCTGGAAGAGATGGCTGTGGAAAAACGCCATCCGCGCGAATTTGTGGACGAGTATTTCTTGCCGGACGGACGCAGTATCCGCCTGCTGGGTGAAGGCCGGTTGGTGAACCTCGCCGCCGCCGAAGGGCATCCCGCCACCGTGATGGACATGAGTTTTGCGAATCAGGCACTCAGTGCGGTGTATATGCGTCAAAACGCCGACAACTTGGAGAAGAAAGTGTATGCCGTGCCGCATGATATCGACATGGAAATTGCACGCTATAAACTCGAAGCGATGGGTGTGAAAATTGATACTCTCACCGAAGAGCAAATTGCATACCTCAATAGCTGGCAAGAAGGAACGTAAATCAGTGAACAATGAGCAATTATCAATCATCAATGAAAAATTGAGTTGCTCACCGCAGGATTTGTTAATGTTAGTTAATCAGTGTTAATTGGAGAAAAATTATGAGTACAACATTTATGACCTCCCCGAAACTGTTTTTTACCAGTGAATCGGTGACGGAGGGACACCCCGACAAAATGTGCGACCAAATCAGCGATGCGATTTTGGACGCAATTGTTGAACAGGATCCGATGGCGCGTGTGGCGTGCGAAACGGCAACCACCACCGGGCTGGTCGCGGTGATGGGCGAAATTACCACCAGCGCCTATGTGGACATCCCCAAAATCGTGCGCGAAACTATTGAGGAAATCGGCTATACCCGCGCCAAATACGGCTTCGATTCCGAAACGTGTGGCGTGCTGGTCAGTATCAAAGAACAATCCGGCGATATCGCCATGGGTGTGGACAAAGCGCTGGAAGCCAAAAAAGGCGAACTTCGGGATGAACTCGACACCGGTGCGGGCGACCAGGGGATGATGATTGGTTTTGCCTGCAACGAAACGGAAGAACTGATGCCGCTGACGGCGTCGCTGGCGCACAAACTGTGCTACCGGCTGTCACAGGTGCGCAAAAACGGCACGCTCGATTACCTGCGCCCCGATGGCAAAAGTCAGGTAACGGTGGAATACGCTTTCGGCCAGCCGAAACGTGTGGATGCGGTGGTCATTTCCACCCAGCACAGCCCCGATGTGGCACAGGAAGAAATTCGCCGCGATATTATTGAACATGTCATCAATGAAGTCGTCCCGCTCGAACTGATGGACGATGACACCAAAATTTTCGTCAACCCCACCGGGCGATTCGTCACCGGCGGCCCGCAGGGCGATGCCGGACTCACCGGGCGGAAAATCATTGTGGACACCTACGGCGGTGTGGCGCGGCACGGCGGCGGCGCATTCTCCGGCAAAGACGCAACCAAGGTTGACCGCTCGGCGGCATATATGACCCGTTATATCGCCAAAAATATCGTGGCGGCGGGACTGGCTGACCGCGTGGAATTGCAGGTCAGTTATGCCATCGGTGTGGCACGCCCCGTATCGCTGGCGGTTGAAACCTTCGGCACGGGGAAAGTCAGCGATGACCGCATTGTCGAACTGATTGAGAAACATTTCGACCTGCGTCCGGCGGCAATCATCAAAAACCTCGATTTGCGGAAACCGGTTTTCAAAAAGACAGCGGCGTATGGTCATTTTGGGCGCACCGATGTGGACTTCACATGGGAGCGCACCGACAAAGCCGACATTCTGCGACAAGAAGCCGGGTTGTAGTCTGTAATTTGTATTTTCCGGACAGAGGCTTCATCATGGAGCCTCTGTCTTTTGCGTGTGAAAAACGAGTCGTCAAATTGACAAAAAATACCCCGATGCATATAATGTAACATTGCGGTTTGCGGGCGGGTTTTGCCTCGAAAGTACACAATGTTGTGATGGCGGAGCGTTTTAGGGGAGGCGGGTGTTCAACACTATCCTCGTTATACCGCATTTAATTACCTCGAAAAGCAGGTGTTGTAATTCAACAAAAATATCTGATATCATAAAACCGTATCTAACCCGAAGCGAAACAAAGATTCTTTGTTTCGCTTGTTTTGCTGTTTAAGAAATGCCCGTTTGTCGGGCTGTTTGTTGGTGTGTGAATGATTTGTGAAATGTTAAAAAGGAGAGTTTTTGTCTAATGGCGATGCTACCTAAGAAAAAATACTCGCGTACTCCCGATGTCTTGGAATTGCCGAAACTGATTGATGTTCAGTTGCGAGCATATGAATGGTTCCGGGAGGAGGGTCTTAAAGAGTTACTTGATGAAATCTCTCCCATTGTGAGTTTTAATAAAAATCTGGAATTGCATTTTCTGGATTACTGGTTCGATGACCCGAAGTTTAGCGAGGCAGAATGTCGCGAGCGCGATATTTCGTATGCCAGCCCGTTGTGGGTGAAGGTGCGGTTGCTCAATAAAGATACCGGTGAGGTGTCTGACCAAGAAGTCTTTATGGGCGACTTTCCCACAATGACTAAAAACGCGACCTTCATTATTAATGGCGCGGAGCGAGTGGTTGTGTCGCAGTTGATTCGGTCGCCGGGGGCGTATTTCAGTGTGGTGGAAGACCGGGCTACCGGGCGCGCGTTGTCGGCCGCGAAGTTGATCCCCAATCGCGGGGCGTGGCTTGAGTTTGAAACTTCGCGCCGGGATTTAATTTCGGTAAAGGTTGACCGCAAGCGAAAGTTGCCGGTTTCGGTGTTGTTGCGGGCTATCGGTTTGAGCAGTGACGAAGAAATTTTGGAACGATTTAAAGACGTGGATGACAATCCCGACCATCCATTTATAGCCACGGCTATTGAAAAAGACCCGACGAAATCGCGGGAAGATGCGCTGTTGGAGTTTTATAAACGGTTGCGTCCCGGCGACCCGCCCACACTCGATAATGCCGAGGCGTTTATCGAATCGTTGCTGTTTTCGCCGCGCCGGTATGATTTGGGCCGCGTCGGGCGGTATAAACTGAATCGACGACTGGGAATCAATGTTCCGTTGGATCAGCGTGTGCTGACGCAAGAGGATATCATTGAAGTTGTGCAGCGGCTCATCAATATTAATAACGGCAAAATTCGCCCCGATGATATTGACCATCTGGGCAACCGGCGGGTAAAAACCGTCGGCGAATTGATTCAAAACCAATTGCGCATCGGGTTGCTTCGTTTGGAGCGGGTTGTCAAAGAGCGAATGTCCATTAAAGACCCCGACCAAATCACGGCGATGTCGCTGGTGAACATCCGGCCGGTGGTTGCTGCCACGCGAGAGTTTTTCGGCGGTAGCCAGTTGAGTCAGTTTATGCAACAGACCAACCCGCTTGACGAGCTGACGCACAAGCGAACGCTCAGTGCGTTGGGCCCCGGTGGTCTGCGGCGTGAGCGCGCCGGGTTTGATGTGCGCGACGTGCACTATAGCCATTATGGGCGCATCTGCCCGATTGAAACCCCCGAAGGCCCGAATATCGGGTTGATTGGGCGACTTGCCTCTTTTGCGCGAGTGAATGAATACGGTTTTGTTGAAACACCGTATCGCCGGGTGGTGCATGAAATCGCGGCGAATGATGTGGACGGGATGATTTCGCGGACGTTGCGCGAAGATGTGCTCGACCCCAAAAGTGGCGATGTTGTCGCGGCGGCGGGTACTGTCATTGATGAGGAACTGGCGGTGACAATTGCCGGGTTGAATCTCTCTGAGCCGCTAAAAATTGCCCCGACGGCGATTGATGAAATCAAATATATGTCTGCGGACGAAGAGGAAAATTACACTATCGCGCAGGCAAACGCCAAAATGGATGAAACCGGCAAATTCGTCGGTGAGCGAGTGGAGGCGCGACGCGGGCACGTCACCACAATGGAACCGGTTATGAGCATCGATTATATCGATGTTTCGCCGAAACAGATTGTGGGTGTCAGTGCGTCGTTGATTCCGTTTTTGGAGCATGATGATGCAAACCGCGCGCTGATGGGCTCGAATATGCAGCGTCAGGCTGTGCCGCTCCTTCGCCCCGATGCGCCGACTGTGGGCACCGGTATGGAACCCCATGCCGCACGAGACTCTGGGCAGTTGGTGATTTCCCGTCACAATGGCGAAGTTGTCAGCGTTACCGGAAAAAGCATTGTTGTGAAATCTGACGACGGTGAACTGCACGAGTATGTGCTGCGCCGTTTTGAGCGCACCAACCAGTCCACCTGCATCGACCAGCGCCCGATTGTGGTCAAAGGGCAGCACGTGTCTGAGGGCGACATTATGGCCGACTCCAGTTCCACAGAAGGTGGCGACTTGGCGTTGGGCCATAACGTGCTTGTGGCGTTCATCAGTTGGGAGGGTGGTAACTTTGAAGATGCCATTCTCATCAGCGAAGACATGGTTCGCCATGATAAATTCACGTCCATTCACGTTGAAAAACACGAAATTGAAGCGCGTGACACCAAACTCGGCCCCGAAGAAATTACCCGCGACATTCCGAATGTCGGTGAAGAGGCGCTGAAGGATCTGGATGAAAACGGTGTCATTCGCGTGGGGGCAGAAGTTGGCCCCGGCGATATTTTGGTCGGCAAAATTACGCCGAAGGGTGAAACCGAATTGACCCCCGAAGAAAAACTGTTGCGGGCGATTTTTGGTGAAAAAGCCCGTGAGGTGAAAGATTCCAGCCTGCGTCTGCCGCACGGCGACCGTGGAATCGTGGTCGATGTGCACGAATTTTCGCGTGATGACCACCATGATTTGTCCGCCGGTGTGGATAAAATGGTACGAGTTACCATCGCCCAAAAGCGAAAAATCGGTGAGGGCGACAAGATGGCCGGTCGGCACGGAAACAAAGGTGTCATCTCGAAGGTGGTCGCCATTGAAGATATGCCCTATCTGGAAGATGGCACACCGGTTGAAATTATCCTGAACCCGTTGGGTGTGCCTGCGCGTATGAATATCGGGCAAATTTTGGAAACGCATTTGGGGTATGCAGTTGACCGAATGGGTTTCCGGGCGGTAACGCCGGTGTTTGACGGTGCGCACGAAGATGAAATTGCTGCCGAATTGTCGCGGGCGTGGCTGATGGATCAAGCATGGCGCACGGTTACCGATGAAGCTTGGCGGTGGATGGCTACTCAGGATTATGAGCCGGAAGACCTGGAAGATGAGGATGAAGTACGTCGTCTGTATCTGATTGATAAATTGGATGGTATGGGCTACGATGAAGAGAAGTTGGCCACCGATGAAGTTTATGCTCGGCGGGCTGCTGTGCGAGAATGGCTGCGGGAGCGTGGGTACGACCCCGACTTTTTGCTGGCGTTTGAAGGGACACGGCGTCCGGAAAGTGTTGGCGAAAAAGCGCGAGAGGCTGTTCGGCTGGTGTGCCTGCGCGAGTGGTTGAATCATCTGCAAGAGCGGTATGCCGTTGAAGCAAACTTGCGCCCCGCCCCGAAACTCAAGGAGTTGGACGTTTCGGCGTTGAAGGATGAGGAATTGGATGAAGTCGCGTTGGCAATCACCCGCGAAACCAATATTCCAATTCCCACCACCGGGAAAGTTACACTATATAATGGAAAGACCGGCGAACCTTATGATAAACCGGTCACGGTGGGTATCATCCACATGCTAAAACTTCACCACTTGGTTGAAGACAAAGTGCATGCACGGTCAACCGGGCCGTACAGTTTGGTGACGCAACAACCCCTCGGTGGTAAAGCCCAGTTTGGTGGTCAGCGTTTTGGCGAAATGGAAGTGTGGGCGCTGGAAGCATACGGCGCGGCGCATACCCTGCAAGAAATGCTCACCGTCAAGAGTGATGATGTTACCGGACGCGTGAAAACCTACGAAGCCATAGTGCGCGGCGAAAAAATACAAGAGCCGGGCGTGCCCGAAAGTTTCCGGGTATTGGTGAAAGAGCTGCAATCGCTGGGGTTGGCGGTAGAAGTGATTACCGATAATGATGAACGCATCACCTTTGGAAAAGAAGAACAGAAGGAGCGTTTGCCAAAATTGGGATTGAGTCTTACAATCCCCGGTGGTGCTCGGTAATAACGAGTGCCGGAGCGAGAGCTCAGTAAAAACTGAATCGTAATTTGACGGATGATGGCCTGAATGGTACAATTCGCATTCGTGGGTTTGAGGTGAGTTTGCTCACTACAAGGGGTTCTTCATTGGATAAGAATCTCTGCCCACCAAATAAGCTGCATAGCTTGTCGAGCCATCGTCATGTAATTTTGCGATGGCTCGTCTGATGCTAGTGAATCTTTTGAGCCCTTGGCTGTGTGAGAGGGCAATTTTTATCTAAACGATAGTACAAATTGGGAGGTTCCTTTGCCGACTATCAATCAAATTTTACGGAAAGGGCGCAAACGAAAAAAGAGTCGTGTGACTGCGCCGCATTTGAGATTTACGTACAATGCATTGAAAAACCGTCGTAACGAAGGTGATGGTTCGCCGCAAAAGCGTGGCGTGTGTACGCAGGTTCGTACTGCATCACCCAAAAAACCAAACTCGGCGTTGCGGAAAATTGCTCGTGTGCGTTTGACGAATGGTATCGAGGTTACGGCCTATATTCCCGGTGAGGGACACAGCCTGCAGGAGCACTCGGTGGTGCTGGTGCGCGGTGGTCGTGTGAAAGACTTGCCCGGTGTGCGTTATCATATCGTTCGTGGTGCGTTGGATGCCACCGGTGTGGATGCCCGTCGGCGGGCGCGTTCCAAATATGGCACGCGTCGCCCCAAGAAATAGATTAGAAAAATACAGTAACTAGAATTGGAGTAATTGATGAGACGTAATCGAGCTCCTCAGCGAGTAGTGGAACCGGACGTTAAATATAATAGTGAATTGGTGTCTCGCTTCATTAATAAATTAATGATGGGTGGCAAAAAAAGTTTGGCAACCCGCATTGTGTACGATGCCATTGATTTGGCGGGTGAGCGCGCCAAAAAACCCGGTATTGAAGTATTTGAAGAAGCGGTGAAAAATGTAACACCGTTGGTCGAAGTGCGTCCTCGGCGTGTTGGTGGGGCAACCTATCAAGTGCCGATGGAAGTGCGTGTTGAGCGACGTCGCAGTTTGGCGCTTCGTTGGTTGTTGGCTTCCGCTCGGGGCCGTAACGGTAAATCAATGGTAGAGAAACTTGCTGCCGAATTGTTGGATGCGGCAAAGGGACAGGGCCCGGCGGTGAAAAAGAAGGATGATACCCATCGCATGGCAGAGGCAAACAAGGCGTTTGCCCACTACCGGTGGTAGCCTGACTTTTTACGTGTAAGCCAGTCTTATAACGCAATCGACGGTTTGGAGTCCAAAGCGCTTGATGGGATAAAAGTGTCTTTGGACTTTGAATCTGTTTTGAGAGATAAAGAATTATGGGAAAAGAGTATCCGCTAGAGCGAACCAGAAACATCGGAATAATTGCCCACATCGACGCGGGTAAAACCACGCTCACTGAGCGAATTTTGTTCTACACTCAGAAAATCCATCGCATTGGCGAGGTTCATGATGGCGCTGCCACGATGGACTGGATGGAGCAAGAGCAGGAACGCGGGATTACCATTACAGCTGCGGCAACGACGTGTTTTTGGAAAAACACCCAAATCAACATCATCGACACCCCGGGGCACATCGATTTTACCGCCGAGGTGCAGCGTTCGCTGCGGGTGTTGGATGGTGGCGTTGTGGTGTTTGACGCTGTGGCGGGGGTTGAGCCGCAATCGGAAACAGTGTGGCGGCAGGCAGATAGATTTGGTGTGCCCCGCATTTGCTTCGTGAATAAAATGGATCGAACCGGCGCTGATTTTTTCCGCACTATCGATATGATTCGGGATAGGTTGGGTTCAAATCCGTTGCCCATTCAGTTGCCGATTGGTGCCGAAGACCAGTACAAGGGCGTGATTGACTTGTTTACCATGAAGGCCGTTTACTATCTGGATGATTTGGGTACCAAATCGGAAGAAGTGGACGTGCCGGAAGAATATCGCCAGCAAGCGCAAGAGATGCGCGACCATCTCATCGAGCAGGTTTCGGAAACGAATGACGAACTGACCATGAAATATCTGGAAGGTGAGGAAGCGACTGAGGCGGAATTGCGCGAGGCGCTGCGTGTGGCGACTATCGAAAACAAGTTGGTGCCGGTGTTGTGTGGGACAGCTTTGAAAAACAAAGGTGTTCAGCGATTGATGGATGCGGTGGTCGATTTTCTGCCGTCGCCGCTGGATATCCCGCCGAAGGTGGCACATTCGTTGGATACCGGCGAAGAAATTGAAGTGTCGCCGGATGAAAATGCGCCATTTGCGGCGTTGGTTTTCAAGATTGTTACCGACCCGTTTGTCGGGCGTTTGGCGTATATTCGTGTATATTCCGGCCAGTTGAGTGCCGGTTCGCAGGTATATAACGCTACAAAGGCGCGAAAAGAACGGGTGGGCCGATTGCTGCAGATGCATGCCAACCAGCGACAGCAAATTGATGCAGTGTATGCGGGTGACATCGCCGCGATTATCGGGTTGAAAAACTCGTTTACCGGCGATACCATTTGTGACCCTGACCATCCGATGACGTTGGAAGCGATAAAATTCCCTGAGCCGGTGATTGAAGTGGCAATTGAGCCGAAAACCAAGGCCGACCAGGATAAACTCGGATTGGCGCTGCAAAAGTTGGCAGAAGAAGATCCGACGTTCCAGGTTCGCACCGATGAACAAACCGGACAAACATTGATTGCCGGTATGGGTGAATTGCATTTGGAAGTGTTGATTGACCGTATGCTGCGCGAGTTTAAAGTGAAGGCGAATGTCGGGCAGCCGCAGGTGGCGTATCGCGAAACGATTACCAAACCATCGAAGGCGCGCGGCAAGTTTGTTCGCCAAAGTGGCGGTCGCGGTCAATATGGCGATGTCGTGCTTGAGATTGAACCGGCTGAAAAAGGTAGTGGTTTTGAATTTGAAACCAAAATCGTCGGTGGTTCAGTTCCGAAAGAATATTTCAATGCCATTCGTGCCGGTGTGGAAGAGGCGATGAGTGCCGGTGTGGTTGCCGGGTATCCGTTGGTTGACATCAAGGCCACGTTGGTGGATGGTTCGTACCACGAAGTTGACTCATCGGAAATGGCTTTCAAAATTGCCGGTTCGATGGCTGTGAAAGAAGCCGTGAAGCGCGCGTCGCCCATCTTGTTGGAACCGATGATGCGGGTAGAAGTCAATTCGCCGGAAGAATATGTCGGTGATGTGATTGGTAGCCTGTCGTCACGGCGCGGTATGATAGAAGGCGTCGAATCGTATGGTAAAGGTGTTCAGGTGGTCAAGTGTTTTGTGCCGCTCTCTGAAATGTTCGGCTACGCCACGGTATTGCGCTCGTCAACACAGGGGCGTGCGGTGTTTACGATGGAATTTGACCATTACGCGCAGGTTCCGGATAGCTTGGCGAAAAAGATAATGGGTGAGTAAATTTGCTCCCCGATAACGAATCCATATAATAGTTCTGTTTTTTTGACGACTATTATTGGGTGCTAACCAGAGAAAAGTATAGCTTTTTTAGGAGAAGTAGAATGGCAAAAGAAACTTTTGTAAGAACCAAGCCGCACGTAAACGTGGGGACGATTGGGCACGTTGACCACGGCAAGACGACGCTGACGGCAGCGATTA
>JANTHQ010000025.1 GCA_024762375.1 Anaerolineaceae bacterium | reverse complement strand
CGCTGGCGTGGGACGGCGTTCCCGCCGGCACGCAGAGTTTCGTGCTGATTTTCGATGACCCGGACGCGCCCGTCGGCACGTGGGACCACTGGCTGCTGTTCAATCTACCTGCCGATACCCGTGCACTGCCCGAAAATGCTACCCTGCCCGGCGGAACGCGCATCGGCAAAAACAGTTGGGGACGCACCGATTATGGCGGACCGTGTCCCCCGCGCGGCACACACCGCTACTTTTTCAAACTGTACGCGCTCGATAGTCCGCTGTCGCTGGCAACCGGCGCAACCAAATCGGAAATCGAAGCGGCGATGCAGGGTCACATTTTGGCGCAAGCCGAATTGATGGGCACTTTTTCACGATAGCACATCATCACTGCCACAAAACACATCTCCTCACCACAATTGCATACATCGAAATTCATCGCACCCGATAAATTTTCTGGAACTCTCGGGAGGGAAAAAATGAAATCCGGACGAATTGGGATTGCCATTGGATTGGGTTTGGGATGGATAGTTACCGTGATGCTATTCTTCTCATCACTGCAACCGTTGCCGGTTTTGGCAGACGGAAACACCATCACCGTTTGTACCAGTGGCTGCGATTACACCACCATTCAAGCCGCCATTGATGCTGCAACCGCGGGCGATACCATCAAAATAGCAGAGGGCACATACACCCACGTATTTTCGCGGGCGGGAGTCCGACAAATTGCCTACATCAGCAAAACCATCACACTGGAAGGCGGGTATGCCGCCGGAAACTGGGATTCTCCCGACCCCGATGCGCATCCCACCATTCTCGACGCACAAAACAACGGGCGCGGTATTTCTATTTTTGATAACACCCACCCGGTTATTGACGGTATCCGCATCATCAACGGGAATGCCGCCGGTATGCTCGCCGATGGTCCCGACCGCTATGATGGTGGGGGTGGCATTTACGCTCACAGAGCGTACGTCACTCTGCAAAACACCCAAATTTCCAGTTGCACGGCACAGGTCGGGGCGGGGATTTTCAGTTACTATGGCGCACTCACCATTACTAATGCCAGCATCACCACCAATACCGTCCAAAAGTGGGGCGGTGGTATGCGTGGATTTGGCACTGCGGTTACCGTGCAAAACAGTCTCATTGCCAGCAATGTCACCACAGATGCATATTCGTTAGCCGGTGGCTTTTATCTGACATTTGGCAGACCGGCGATTTTCATAAATAATGTCATTTCAAACAACAGCGCCACCCAAGCCGGCGGGGGATTTTTAATGTCCAATAGCGATTGCACCTTTACCAGCAATACCATCGCCAACAACAGGTCTCTCATCAGCGTTGGTGCCGGTGGGCATGTGCAATCCAATAGTGCCTGCACTTTCGATGACAATACCATCATTGGGAATGAAGCCTTTTACGATGGCGGCGGACTCGCCATCAATACTGCATCGGTGGTCACGCTCACCCATAACCGTATCGAAAATAATACCGCCGGGCGCTATGGAGGCGGCGTTTACGTCTATTCAAACGCAGCCGTAACCATGACCAACAACATTTTCCGGGAAAATATCAGCAGTGGAGGCAGCAGTTCCGGCAGTGCATACGCCCTCGGCGATGCGCTGGCAGTTGCGGGAGCACACGTCAATTCGTGGCACAACGATTTTATCAGCAATAGCGGTGGGCAGAATATCGGTATTTATATTAACGATTACACGTGGGGCGGTACGCTGTACACCGGCACGCTGATGCTCACCAACACCATCATCGCCACCCAACCGACCGGCATTCACGTCGAAAACGGCAACCGGCTCGATGTGACCGGCATCCTGTGGTATAATGTGCCGGTAACCGTAACACAGGACATCACCGCGCTGGTTTCCGTCAGCCATCAAGCCACCGGTAACCCGCAATTTCTCGCCGATGGCTACCACATTCCCGATACATCTGCGGCGCGGAAACAGGGTGTACCCAGTCGCATTACCACCGATATTGACGGCGAGCCATTCTTGAATCCGCCTGACGTGGGTGTTGACCAGTATGTTTTCGGTAACGTTTATCTGCCACTAATTTTACGCAACGGATAATTAATGCGCATTCTCATTCTCGAACCGTATTTTACCGGCTCGCACCGGCGCTGGGCAGAAGATTACGCCCGTTTTTCCGCGCACGATGTGCATATTTTGAGTTTGCCCGGTCGCTTTTGGAAATGGCGAATGCACGGCGGGGCGGTGTCGCTGGCACAGCAGTTTTTGGCGCTGCCCGCCCCGCCCGATGTGATTCTCACCGGCGATATGCTGGATGTGACCACGTTTTTGGCGCTCACCCGCTCCCGGTCGGCGCACATTCCGGTGGCACTTTATTTTCACGAAAATCAACTGACCTACCCGTGGTCGCCCACCGACCGCGATGTTGCTGCCCGGCGCGACACCCATTACGGGTTCATCAATTATGCCTCTGCGTTGGCAGCGGATGCGCTCTTTTTCAATTCCGAATTTCATTTGAATGCGTTTTTTGATGCCCTGCCCCGTTTTTTGAAACACTTTCCCGATTTTAACGGGCTGGAGAACATTACCGCGCTGAAAGAAAAGGCACGGGTACTGCCGCTGGGATTGGATTTGCGGCGGTTCGATGCGCTTCGCCCCGAAAGCCGCCCCGCAAACGAGTCGCCTCTCATCTTGTGGAACCATCGCTGGGAATATGATAAAAATCCGGCGGCATTTTTTGAAACGCTGTACACGCTGGCGGCGCGAGGGTTGGATTTTCAGGTGGCAATTCTGGGCGAGAATTTTCGCAATTCGCCAGATGAGTTCGAACAGGCACGCCGGGGGCTCGGTGAGCGGGTCATCCGGTTTGGCTACGCGCAAGATTTTTCGGAATATGCCCGCTGGCTCCATCGCGCCGATATTCTGCCGGTCACATCCATCCACGATTTTTTCGGCATCAGTGTGGCCGAAGCCATCTATTGCGGTTGCACACCGCTGCTGCCCCAACGACTAAATTACCCGCAATTCATCCCGCCGCGGCTGCACACGCAATATTTGTATCGCACCGATGCGGAATTGGCGGAAAAACTGGCAGCGGCAATTGCGCGCCACCCGTCACCACCTCCCGCCGAGTTGCGGGCGCGGGTGGCACGTTTCGATTGGCGCACAATGGCAGCCGTGTACGATGAAACGCTGTCGGTGTTGGGACAAAAAAAGAACCGGCGCAATGCCGGTTCTAAAATGTAAAAGTTCTTGGCTTTAACGACGCCGACCGTATGCCATCGCTTTACGACGCGCTTTTCGGGCGGCGCGTTGTTTTGCCAGTCGTCTATTTTCGCTTTTGGAAACAAACCATCGTTTTTTGCGGTAGGTGCTCAAAATTCGGTCTCGCACCACTTCTTTCCGAAAACGTTTCAGAAGCCCTTCTTGGCTTTCGCCGGGTCTCAGATCCACACTCATTCAATATCACCCCCTTTCTGCATTCAAGTCCTCAGTGTGCAGCGCCGGCCATAGCCGACGCTGCAACTGGTAATCGCTTTTTATTCTGCCACCGGTTCTTCCGCAGATGATTCGGCATCTGCGGCGGGCGGTGTGCTGCCGTTTGACCCGTCGCTATCTGCTTCGGGTTCTGCGGCGGTCTCGGCTTCGCTGACAGCCACGGCTTCGAGCTCTGCCTGCGCGGCGGCTTCGGCGGCTTCGGCAGCTTCGGCGGCGGCTTTGGCTGCCGCACGTTCTTCCTCTTCCGCTTTTTGGCGGGCGAGGAAACCGGTTCCGGCCGGAATGAGCTTGCCGATGATGACGTTTTCTTTCAACCCGGAAAGCTCATCGCGTTTGCCTTCGATTGCGGCTTGTGCCAGCACGTTGATGGTGTGCTGGAACGATGACGCGGACAGGAAACTATCGGTGTTGAGTGCGGCTTTGGTAATGCCGAGCAGGATTGTGCGGGCAACCGCCGGTTG
Organism: Anaerolineaceae bacterium; assembly: GCA_024762375.1. Lineage (GTDB taxonomy): Bacteria > Chloroflexota > Anaerolineae > 4572-78 > 4572-78 > JANTHQ01. The sequence continues at coordinate 8,123 of JANTHQ010000025.1, read as the reverse complement.
TTTGCCCTGTGCAATGAGTTCATCGCTTGCTTTTTGGAAGCGGCGGCGTTCCATAATTTCGCCGGGCAAGAAGCTGCTATCTTTGCTGGCAACAACTCGCACCCGATTGGTCATTTGGCGCACGATGATTTCCACGTGTTTGTCGTGGATGGGAACACCCTGCGAGCGATATACATTTTGCACTTCGCCGACCAAATAGTTTTGGACGGCTTCGCGTCCCATAACTTCTAGCAAGCGGTGCGGGTTGATGGAGCCTTGGCTGAGTTGCTGTCCGGCAACCACTCTATCGCCATTTTCAACCAGCAATCGTGCCGATGAATCAACATCGAGTTCCACTTCGCGACGCTGTTCCCAGCTAATTGCAACTTTTGCGCCACTAATATATACCCGACCACCTTTTTCAGCAACTAATTCTTCTTCATCTTTGCGGGCGATGACGGTTTTCGGTTCGATTTCCGTTGCGTCTTCTACGGTGATTTCCCAACCTTCGGGAATGCGATAGATTTTACGGCGCATTTCGCTGGATGTGATTTTCAGCGAGCGACTGCCGTCATCGTGATGGATGATATCGACAATGCCGTCCATATCGGCGATAATTGCTTCGCCTTTGGGGTTGCGCGCTTCAAACAATTCTTGAATACGGGGCAACCCGCTGGTGATATCTTCGACGCCGGCAACACCACCGGTATGGAATGTTCGGAGGGTGAGCTGAGTGCCCGGTTCACCGATGGATTGGGCGGCAATGATACCCACTGCTTCGCCGAGGCCAACCAAATTACCGCGTCCCATATCTTGCCCGTAACATTTCGCGCAGATACCTTTCTCGAGCTCGCAGGTCAGGGGCGAACGGATGATGACGCTGGTCACGCCGGCATCCACCAGTGTTTGCAGGTCGGCGCGAGAAACCAAATGGTCGCGCTCGAAAATGACTTTTCCGGTTTTGGGGTGCAACACGTCTTTGGCCAGCACCCGCCCGAACACTTTATCTTTAAATGCGAGCGACAGTTTGCCGTCATCTTCGCGGGTGGCTTCGATGCCTTCTTCGGTGCCGCAGTCTTCGGCGCGGATAATCATCTCTTGCGCCACATCCACCAGCCGGCGGGTCAGATACCCGGCATCGGCAGTACGCAATGCGGTGTCGGCCAGCCCTTTTCGAGCGCCGTGGGTGGAGATGAAATACTCCAGTGTGGTCAGACCTTCGCGGAAGTTGGAACGGATGGGCAACGGGATGATACGTCCGCTGGGGTCAGCCATCAACCCACGCATACCGGCCAACTGTCGGATGGGGGTAAAACCGCCTTTCGTTGCGCCCGATTCGGCCATAACGCGGATGGGGCTGTCTTCGGCGATTGCTTTCCCCACTTCTTTGGTCACTTCATCGGTGGCTTCCGTCCACAATTGTACGGTTTGGATGTATTGTTCATCTTCGGTGATCATACCGCGCCGGAATTGCCGTTCAATTTGGTCAATCTGCGCCTGAGTGCGATCCAAGATTTCTTGCTTCATTTCGGGGACGTTGATGTCGGAAATGGCAATGGTGGTTCCCGAAACGGATGCGTATTTGAAGCCGATGGTTTTGATGTCGTTTGCCACCCGTGCGGTAGCTTCGACACCCAACCGCTGGAATGATTCACCGATGAGGTCTTTCAGATCGCCTTTGGTCATCGGTTGGTTGTACACAAACCGAAGTTTCGGCGGTAGAATTTCGTTAAACAGCGCCCGGCCCACAGTGGTTTCAATGTAAGGAACTTCTTCCGGCGAGAACGCGGTATCCACGTTTTTCAATTTTATGGGTGCATGCAAATCCACTTTGCCGAGGGTGTATGCCAGCGAAATTTCATCGATGCTGCCAAACACTTTGCCGCCGCCCTGAGTGTAGGCTGCATCCATGGTGAGGTAGTAAATACCCAGCACCATATCTTTTGTGGGGCCCACCACCGGTTCGGCATTGGCGGGCAGCAACAGGTTTTTGCTGGCCAGCATCAGGTCGCGTGCTTCTTGCACGGCGCTATCGCTGAGCGGCACGTGCACGGCCATCTGGTCGCCGTCAAAGTCGGCGTTAAAGGCCGAACAAACCAGCGGATGCAGGTGGATGGCACTGCCTTCAACCAACATCGGTTCAAATGCTTGAATACCGAGTCTGTGCAGCGTCGGCGCGCGGTTTAGCAGGATGGGCCGGGTTTGGATAACTTCTTCCAGCACTTCCCACACTTCCGGTTTGCGCTGTTCTAAAAATCGTTTTGCGCCTTTGACATTGTTGGCATAATTATATTCCACCAGTTTTTGGATGACGAACGGGCGGAAAAGCTCCAGCGCCATTTCTTTCGGCAGGCCGGCTTGATGCAATTCCAAATCGGGGCCAACAACAATAACCGAACGGCCGGAATAGTCAACACGCTTGCCGAGCAAGTTACGGCGGAAACGCCCCTGCTTGCCTTTGAGCATATCGCTGAGGCTTTTCAGTTCGCGGCGGCCACGCGATGACACGGCTTTGCCCCGATTGCTATTGTCAATCAGCGAGTCTACGGCTTCTTGCAGCATCCGCTTTTCGTTCCGCACGATGACATCGGGTGCACCCAAGTCGAGCAAGCGTTTGAGCCGGTTGTTACGATTGATGACGCGACGATAAAGGTCGTTCAAGTCGCTGGTGGCAAAACGGCCGCCATCCAGTTGTACCATCGGGCGCAGGTCGGGAGGAATGACCGGCAGCACAGTCAGAATCATCCACTCGGGGCGATTGCCACTGCGCAGCAGGGCTTCGGCAACTTTTAGGCGTTTGATGGCTTTTTTCAGTTTTTGTTTGGAACGGGTGGTGCGAATTTCGGTGTGTAATGCTTCCACCATCTTTTCGAGGTCAATATCTTTGCAGATTTCGTACAAGGCTTCTGCGCCCATACCCGCTTCAAAAATGTTCCCCCAGCGTTCCTCCAACTCTCGGTACTGCAATTCATTCAAAAACTGCATCGGCTGGATGTTAATCAGTTCTTGCCGTTGTTCTTCCACCCGGTTAATAAGTTGGGTCAGTTCTTGGTCAATACCTTCGCGGGATGCATCCAATTTGGCATCAATTTCGTGGCGGAATTGGTCAATCTTTTTCTCGATTTCGCCCCGTTCGCGCAGCAATTCATCTTCAACTTGCGATTTGATTTCATCCAATCGTGCATCAACCAAGGTGTTCAGGCGGCTCAAATGGTCGGCAGAAATTACTTCTCCCTTGGTAACGACCAAATTCGCCGAACCGGGCAGCGCGATATCATCGGTGGCTTTTTTGCCCTGATTGTCTTCCAAATATTTTTGATGAGCTTGAGCAGCGCTCATCACTTCTTCCACCGATTTGGACTGTTTTTCGTCCATGGCGGCAACCAGCGCCTGCTCTTGCTCGCGGAGTGCGGCAATCTGGTCATCCAGTTCGGTGCGTTCGGTGTCGGTTTCGCTTTGGGCGAGTTGTTCCAACCGTGTGCGCTCGCGGACAACTTCCTCGTCCAGTTTACGCAGTGCACGTTGGCGGGCTTGCTCATCCACCCGGATGATGACGTATTGTGCAAAATACAGCACCCGGTCGAGGTTTCGGCGCGAAATGTCGAGCAGCAAACCCAGATAGGACGGCACACGACGGGTGTACCAAATGTGCGCCACAGGTGCGGCGAGTTCGATGTGGCCCATGCGCTCGCGGCGGACGGATGAACGGGTAACCAGCACACCACATTTTTCGCAGGTGATGCCTTTGTACCGAATTTGTTTGTATTTGCCACAGTAGCACTGGTAATCTTTGGTCGGCCCAAAAATTACCTCGCAGAACAAACCATCTTTTTCCGGCCGCAACCGGCGGTAGTTGATGGTTTCCGGTTTGGTGACTTCGCCATACGACCAACTGCGGATGACCTCCGGTGACGCCAACCGAACACGAAGTGCGCTAAAGTCTTTAACTTCCAAAATGAACCTCCTGAAATTATTTATGGGGTAAGGAGTATGAAGCACGGAGTAAATATTTTTACTGCTTGCTGCCTACTTCTTACCGTTTGCCGAAATTCCCAAATATTGTGTTGTGACGGCCGTATGCTGATGCCCCAAACGGGTGCGCAGCAATTCGATGTCTCTGGTTTGTTGCCACAATTGATGCGCATACGTGCGGCGCAGCAATTGCGGCGTTACATGCCCAATGCCCGCATCGCGGGCGCACCGAGCCACAATGCGCTGCACCGTTCGGGCCGAAATCGGACGGCCTTCCTGGCTTAAAAACACATTGGGGTAGTTGGCTGTTTTGGGTCGAATGACCAGCCAGTTATTGAGTGCGGTACATGCCGCATCGGGCAATGGCATGTCACGCGAGCCATTTCCACGCCCGTCGCGCACCGAAAGATGCACGCCCGGAAAATCAAACGCGACATCGTCCATCTGCAAATCTACCACTTCGGCAACGCGTAAACCCGCATGAACCAGCAAATGCACGATGGCGACATCCCGCTTGGCGATAGATGACCGTGTGCTGTGTGCGGCAGCCAACAGCGCCTCAATTTGAGCCGGTGTCAGCGGTGTGGCGGGTTGCTGCGCCAAAGCTTTCACCAGAGGAATTTCGGCGGCAGCGTTTGCCGATGATAGATTTGTTTGTTGCAGATAGGTACAGCATTTTCGCAGGGCTTGCAGATGGCGGTTAATGGTTGACGGGGCGCGGTTCTCTTCCAGCAGATGCTGCCGGTATGCCCGAATTTGGTCGGGAGATACCCGCGTGAGCGCGAAATTTCCGTTGTACGACGCTTCTGCCCAGCGCACAAAAACCCGTAAATCAGCAAGATAATTCGTAATGGTTTTTGGGGAAAGTGCAATTTGCGAAAGATATTGTTCAAACTGATTTAGGATGTTGTCGTTGCCCGCCGCAATCATCAAGTGTCACACACCATAAAAACCACCGAAACACAGCAATGGCGACTCTATTCAAGCCGCCATCATGTATCGTTGCGTTACGGTGATACAAGCGAAGTCATTACATTATACGCAATAATTATAGAGCATCGGGCAACTTTGTCAAATTGGCCGGAACGATTTTTTCGTGCTCATTCAAGCGGCACAGTGAACGATACTTTTGTGCCCACACCCGGTTTGCTATCCACCCAAATCCGCCCGCCATGCGCTTCGATGATGTGTTTGACGATTGCCATCCCCAGCCCGGTTCCACCCAGCGCGGTGTTCGACGCATCGCCCCGGTAAAACTGGTCGAAAATGTGCGCCACCTGTGCCAGTGTCATCCCCACCCCTTCATCTTTCACCGACAGAAAATAGTACGTACCCCCCGATTGCGGGTCTTGATAACTCTGGCCATTGATGTCAATTTGGCAACCGTCGGGGGCGAATTTTACTGCGTTGCCCAATAGATTTTCGAGCACCTGCGTCATCTTTTGCCGATCCACCACCCACTCCGCAGTGGAATTTTGCAAATGCATCCGGAACTTGTGGTCCGGGTATTTGGCGATAAATTGCTGTACGACCGGTTCGACCAGCATCTCAATCTGTACCGGTTCTTTGTTGAGCACAAATTTCCGCCCGGACTCAATTTTCGCCAAATTGAGCAAATCATCCACGATACGCGCCAGTGCAACCGCCTGATTGTTGATATACGATAGATATTTCCGGCGGGCTTCGAGCGGCAAGTCATCACGTGCCAGCAGAATTTCCGAAAAACCCTGCACCGTCGTGAGCGGTGTGCGCAATTCGTGTGCGGCCGTCGAGATGAACTCGGCTTTCAGCCGGTCAACTTCGCGTTCGCGGGTCACATCCACCATCACCGTAATCACGCCACCGGCACTCTGCACACGGTCTTTGACCACTGCCGAACGGGCACGGATGATTTTTGTCGCCCGGCCATCATTTTGTTCGCCATATCCATACGGCATCTCAAACTCAAATTGCAATTCCTGTCCGGTTTCTAACGTGGTCAGAATTCGCTCGATGAGGGTGGGATGATTTAGAACCCGTTCGATGGGTTGCCCGATAGCATTCTCCATCTCCACTTCCAGCAACTCTTCTGCGGCACGATTTAACATGGTGATGCGGTTGTGGGTATCGGTTGCCAGCAAACCATCCGCCACCGAAGCCACAATCGTGTCGAGCTGGTCGCGGGCCTGTTCTGCTTCTGCGAGTGCCCGGTTCAATTGCCGCTGTGCACGCCGCCGTTCGGAAATCTGGTCGAGCAGGTATTCATTCGCTTTTTTCAGTTCGGATGTGCGGGCTTTGACGATGCCTTCCAAATTGTCGTTGGCAGCTTGCAGTGCCTGCTCGGCGCGTTTCCGGGCGGTGATATCACGCAAGACCACCAATTGCGCCGGCTCTGTCCCCCATTCGATGGGCACCGCGCGCAACTCAACCGTTACCGGTTCATCATCCGCCGCCGTCAGCACAATTTCAGTCACATCATCGGCCGCAATCGAAAACGGCAGAACGGCATCAACCGTTGGGGCATCGTCAAACTTCAATAATCGGCGGGCGGCAGGGTTGGCAAATCGAACCACACCCGATTCGTTGGCAATGACAATCCCATCGGCACTTTTGTCGGTTATCATCCGCAAGCGGGCTTCGCTGGCGGCGAGTTCACGGGTGCGCGCGTCCAACTCATACCGGATGGCCTGTCGTTCCAGCGCATGGTGGATAGCGCGCACCAGCAAATTTCGGCTCATTTCGCCTTTCAGCAGATAATCCTGCGCGCCCGCTTGCACCGCTTCGATGGCAAGTTGCATGTCATCCGTGGCACTAATGATTATCACCGGCACGACCGGATTTTCGGCATGCACCCGCAAAAACGTGTCCAATCCGTCGCTGTCTGGCAGGCTCAGGTCGAGCATCACCAAATCGGGCGGATTTTCGTGCAAATGGCGCACACCCTCACGCAACGTCGGCGCGTCAATTATCTCAAAACGCGCATCGGTTGGCAGCAATCGCTCTTGCGATACCAGCATCAGGTGGATAACCTTCACATCATAGGGGTTATCTTCAATTAAAAGTAGTTTTATCGTTTCGGAAACCATGGGCCGTCCAACTATGTCATAATTATATGTGCAGATGGACGATTCGAGAAACGACGAACCCTTATTTCTTCTATGAAATTGACTTTTCGCCAAAAATGTTCACACTCTATCATATGAAACATTTCCGCATGCTTTTGGTATTGCTTTTTTGGTTGTTGACTGTTCCGTCCGCCCGCGCCGATGCGCCGCCCCACAGTGTAATTTTATTCATCGGGGATGGCATGGGTACGAACCAGCGGCTCGCCGCGCAATGGGTTTCGGTGGGGCAAAGCGGGCAATTGGTGATGGGCAGCCTGCCTTTCGCGGGTTTTTCGCAAACGGCGAACCGCACCGGCGGTATCACCGATTCGGCGGCGGGCGGCACGGCGATTGCCACCGGCACGCGCACCGATAACGGCATTATCAGCCAAACGTTCGACGGGCAAAACCTGACCACCATTCTGGAAATCGCGCAGGCGCGCGGTATGTCGGTGGGGCTGGTGACCACCACTCAATTGGCGCACGCCACGCCTGCCGTTTTCGCCGCGCACGTGCCCAGTCGCAGCCAAATGACCGAGATTGCGCGACAGGAAATCGCTGCCGGGGTGGATGTGCTGCTCGGCGGGGGCGAGGATGATTTTCTGCCCGTCACCGCCACGGGCTGTTATGGCGGGTTGGGCAACCGGCTCGACGGGCGAAACCTGATTGCGGAAGCGCAAGCGGCGGGGTATGCCACCGTCTGCACCGCCGCCGAATTGTCCGCGCTCGACACGGCACACACCGCCAAATTGTTCGGCTCATTTGCGGATGGCGGCATGACGCGGCCGTTTTCCCCCACGCTGGCAGAAATGACCGCCGCCGCGCTCGATGTGTTGGGGCAAAATCCCAACGGCTATTTTTTGATGGTGGAAGGCGGGCAGATAGACTGGGCGGGTCATGCCAACGATGCCGCCAACGCCATCGGCGATACGTTGGGGCTGGATGAAGCCATTGCCACCGCGCTGGCGCATCCGGCGGTGGACGCGGGGCTCACGCTGGTCATCGTCATCGCCGACCATGAAACGGGCGGCATGGGGCTCAGCCTGACCGATACCATTACCGGCACACAATTTTCCATGCCCGATGGCA
>JANTHQ010000024.1 GCA_024762375.1 Anaerolineaceae bacterium | reverse complement strand
CCCCCCCCCCCCCCGCCAGCCGAACCGCGCCCCAGAGCGGGGCGTCGTCGCCGAGGGCGGCGGGCACGATGTCCACGGGGATTTCGGGCAGGGCGTATTGCCGAGCTGTGTAGCGCACGACGTTCCACCACAATTCGCCCGCTTTGATGACCCCGCCGCCGAGAATGACCCGCCGGGGGTTCATCAAATTCAGCGCGTTGCCGATTCCCTGCCCCAAAAACCGCGCCGAGTCGGTGAGGATTTGCCGCGCGAGCGCGTTTTCTTGCGCCGCGGCACGGCTCACATCGGCGGCGGTGATGGTGTGCGCGCTCACACCGAGCATGTTCAGCATTTCCATGCCATCCGCGACGTTGGCGTCAATCATCCGCCGCGCGCGATGGGCAATCGCTGTGCCACTGGCTTCCGCTTCGACACAGCCGCGCTTGCCGCACACACACGGCATCCCGCCGGGATTGACCACCGTGTGCCCGATTTCGCCCGCCATCCCGTCCGCGCCGTGATAGATTCTCCCGCCGATAATCCAGCCGCCGCCAATGCCGGTGCTGACCGTCAGATAGAGCAGCGGGTCGGCGTTTTTGCCCGCGCCAAAATGAAATTCCCCCAGCGCGGCAACGTTGGCATCGTTTTCCACCGCCACCGGCACGCCAAATTCCGCGCGGAGGTTTTCTGCCAGCGGGGTGTTTTCCCAGCCCGGCACGTGGTGCGAAAGGCGCACCAGCCCGCGCGCGGCATCCACCGGCCCGCCGAAACTCACGCCGATGGCGGCGGGTTGTCCCGTTTCGGCGATGAGGTCGCGCGCCATCTCTACCATTGTGCGGTATTCAAATGGGCCGTCGGCGTCTTCAGGTGTAAAAACGCGGCGATGTGCCAGCCAGGTTTGCGTGCCTGCCCGCGTCATCGCCACGCTGAGTTTTGTTCCGCCAAAATCAAGTGCGAGAATTAGAGGTTGCATCGGTGCGAACTCCGGGGAGCTTTTAGTTTTTAGCTGTCAGCAATCAGCAAACGGCTGAAAACTGAATGCTGACAACTGACAGCTAGAAATCACATCATCGGCGGGCGGGTGTCGCCCATCATCGACAGGTAGAGCATATGGGTGATGATGAGATGCGCGTCTTCAATCTGCGCCATCGAATCGGTAGGGGCGATGATACTCACATCTGCCAGCGCTTTCATTTTGCCGCCGTCTCGCCCGCCGAGCGCCACTACCGTGACGCCGTTTTCGCGCGCCCATTCCATTGCGTTGATGACGTTTGCCGAATTGCCGCTGCCGCTGAACCCGACCAGCACATCTCCCGGTTTTGCCAGCGGTTTCAGCTGTTCGACAAAAATTCGGCTATAGTCCCAATCATTTGCGATAGCCATAATGATGGGCATGTTGTCGGTCAGCGCAATACATTTTACGCGCGGTTTGCCTTCCTGAATGGTATTTTTGATGATGTCGTTGGCAAAATGCGATGCGGTTGCGCCGCTGCCGCCGTTGCCGATGAGAAAAATGGTGTTGCCGTTTTCGCGGGCGCGATTGAGCACCTGCACTGCGGCATCAATATCGGCCACTGGCATTTTCTGCATAATTTCAATGGTTTCTGCCAGATATGTTTTTATCAATTTCACCCTGAACTCCCGTTTGTGCTATTGTTGTGCGGTTTCGTGCCGCCATTGTTTGATAATTTCCCACGCTTCTTCCGGCTCTTTGCCCATCACCCACAGCAGCGCGTAAATTTGACCTTGAATGTTGGCCAGCATAATTTCATCGTGCCGGTAAAAAGCCAGTTTTTCTTTTAAAAGATTGAGCATAAAACTGATTTCTTCCATTTGCTTCATCGGTTTTTCTCCTCATCGAAGCGATTTTCGAAACGGGGTTTGGCTTGCAACAGCCACCCGGCGGCAACGAACGCACCGCCGGTATCGATGGCGACATCCAGCGCTTGCCCGTGCCGTCCGGCGACGAATGTTTGATGCCATTCATCACTGATAGCGTACACGAAAGTGAGCGTGAGTGCAAGCAGAATGGTTCGGTATGAGCGAGTGTTTTCGGTGCGAAAAATGTTCATCCACAGCAGAAATAGAATGCCGTACGCGGTGGCATGGGCGGTTTTTTTGAACACCAAATCGAGCCACGAAGCGGGGAGCGCCGGCAGACTGGGTTGGTTCGAAAAAAAGAAAATCGCCGCCATCCAGCCGATGAGCATCAGCCAGTGGAGTACGGGTGATTGACGGTTGGTCATTTGTCGTTCGTCACTTGTTTGTGGTGGGTGGCATGCGATGCGTTCATTCCAAATTTGCTATTCGCGACTTGCCATTTGGTATGCCGCCTCGACTGTTTTCACCAACTCGTTCCAATTGAACTTTTGTGGAATATCTTGGGCCGCTGCCGCCGAAAGAATTTCCTGCATCGCGGGCGATTCTAAAATTGTCAGCACAGATTCTGCCATTGCGCCGGGGTCGCCGGGTGGCACGAGCACGCCGAGGGTATGGTTGTTGATGTATTCGGCGTTTTGACCGACATTGCTGGCAACCACCGGCACGCCGGCGGTCAGCAAGTCTAACAGTTTGACCGAGCATTTGGTGCGGTTGATGGGGGTGTCATCGTACGGGTGGATGGCGACATTGGCGGCATCAAAATAGCGGGGCAGCAAATCCGGTTTTACCCAGCCGGTGAAAATTACATGATTTTCCAACCCCGCTGTGCGAACCATTTGTGCCAGTTTTTCTTCCTCGCCGAAAAAACCTTTGCCGACAATCAGCCATCGCGTTTGTGGCAGATGGCTGTTCACTTGCTGCATCACAGCCAGCAGAAAATCGAGACTGAATTCCACAAAACGGGTGTACAGCAGCACAACCGGCAATCCGAACAAGCCATATTTGGCGCGAATTTCGCCGTGGTAATCGGGATGCACGATGGCCGGTTCCGGGTGTTCTGCCAGCGCCGACATAGCCTGACGGCGCACGGTGGTCACATCTTGAATGGCTTGCGGCTGATTGCCGGCGGTTACCAGTTTCATCTGAAATTGCAGCGAATGAAATGCGCGTCCCATATCGCTGCGCCCCGGCAGCGAGCGCACGCCGTTCGGCACATAAAAAACCCGTTCCGGCTCGGTGAGCGTTTCTGCATAAAATTGCAGATGTCTGCTGGCCACAGTCACCGCATCGGCGTGGCTGATGCCCCACGGTTCCTGCCATTCAAACAGGCGTTTTTCCGGTGCAGAATATGGTTCGATGGCATTCCATGCCCGCTCCCAATCGTCGGAATCCACCACCAACCGTGCCGAATGGCGTTTCAATTGGCGCAGTGTGTGCAGCAGCAAATGCGCCAGCCCGGCGTATGCTTTCGGTTTGAAAAAATGGATGATATCGGGGTTTTGCTGCAATGCGAATTTTGCCAGCCAGTTGGTCAACGTAATGTGGAAGAAAGGTGCGGGTATTTTCGGCAGGGGCGAGTTGATAATTTGTACGCCGTGTTCCCACCGGCTTTTACCCGCATCTTCCAGGCTATCCCACGGCGGCACAATCACACTGACGCGATGCCCCCGTTTTGCCAGCGCCCGCGCCATCGGCAGTGCCCGCTCGCGCATGGTGCTTTTCTTTTTCAGCCCGAAAGGTCCCACCATCGCCACGTTCATGGCTACTGCCCCTGATATACGGCAACGTTTTTCTCGTGTTCTTCATACGTTTCGGCGAAAACGTGCCGCCCTTCGCCGTATGCCACAAAAAACAGATAGTTGGTATCGGCAGGGTTCAGCACGGCAAGAATCGAGTCGATGCCCGGATTGCAGATGGGGCCCGGCGGTAAACCGGGGTTGAGGTAGGTGTTGTACGGTGAATCTACGGTGGAATACTCATCCAGCGTGACGGGCGTTTTCCACCACTGGTCGCTGTCGGGCTGGTAGCCCATCGCATATTGCACGGTGGGGTCGGCTTGCAGGTACATACCCTGCTGCAGACGGTTCAGGTACACACTGGCGATAATGGGGCGCTCGTCATCGAACACGGCTTCGCGTTCGACGATGGATGCAACCGTGAGCACATCATACAGCTTCAGCCCGCGCCGCGATGCCTTCTCGATGGCGTCGGTGGGGAGTTTGCTGGCGAGATTGTTCAGCATCCGTTGAATCAGGTCTTCCGGCGAACCGTTTTCCGGCAGGCGGTAGGTGTCGGGGAAAAGGTAGCCCTCGTATGATTTCCCGCTCGGCCGGTCGAACAGAATATTGCTGCTCACCGCAGTGCCGTCGCGGACCACTTGCAGGAATGCATCGCCGTCCATCACGCCCTCTTCGGTCAGCATATCGGCGATTTCCTCCGCACGCCAGCCTTCGGGGATAGTGACGACCACCTCTTTGGCGATGGCTTTTTGCAATGCCTGCCCAATTTCCATCATATTCATATTGCGCCGCAAAACATAATCACCGGCTTCCAGCGATGAATCGAGTTGATTATAGCGTAAAAACTGCCGGAAAAGATTGGCGTCGCTGACCAGCCCGGCTTGCTGCAATTTTTGTGCCACTGCCAGCGCCGATTCGCCCTGCTCGATGGTGAATTCCACTTCGGTGGGGTCGTCGGATACGGGGGAATTGATTTCATCGGCACGCGATTGGAGCATCACATAAATGGCGAATTCTTCCGGGTCTTTGGGCGCGTGCCCCACCGATGGCGCGCCTTCGGCCAGCGTGATGCTGGTGCCGGTGCTGGTATTGCGCACCATCACAAACCCCACGCCCAAAATGGTTACAATTGCGGCGAGGCCAACCAGAAAAAATATAAATCTGAAAATATAGCGAATGATAGTCATAAAATACCTAAAAAACGAATGAGCGAATTTGCGAATGAAACGTGATGCGTGAAAGTGAGAAAGTGAGATTTGCTACTCTGCTACTTTAAACTGACCACTACCGAAAAACCAGCGGGAAATTTTCCGGTGCTTCCAACGCCTCAATCTCAATGTCAATATCCAAATTTTCCCAGCGTAATTGTGACGGGCTGATTTGCGTCATCGCAGATATTTCGGCGACTGTTGCTTCTTTAAATGCAGGGTAATCGGCGAACGGGACAAAATACTCTTTATCCCCGACTAGTACCCAAAAACCAATCGAACTGATGTTGGTAACTTCACGCATCACGCACCACACATCACGTTTCACGCTTCATCCAAATAATGTTGCAAAATTACCGCGGCAGCCGCAGCATCTATGGGGATTCTCCCTTTTTTGCCCGCTTGACGCAAATATTCCTCTGCGTCAACGGTGGTATAGGTTTCGTCCACCATTTTGATGGGGATTGTCAGTCGTTCTGCCAGCGCATCGCGGTGTTTGAGCACCCGTTTCGCCTGAAAACCAATCGGCTCATCCGGGTTGAAAGTGGTTGGCAGCCCCATCACCAGCAATTCCGCGCCTGTTTCGGCGACCAGCGCCTCGATTCGCGCGTACGTTTCCACATTGCTGCCGCGCTGAATGACACTGTGCGGGCTGGCGAAAAATCCTTCTGAAAACGCGACGCCCACTCGTTTGTCGCCCCAGTCGAGCGCCAAAATGCGGGTCATTCACCCTCTCCAAAAATCATCGGCGACACATCTTTCACTTCCACTTCGATGCGTGATGCCAGCGCGGGCAGCCGTCCCAGCCAGTTCGGTTCCACATCCACACCCGGCACACCGACAATCGGCAAATTATCGCTCATCCATTGTTGCGCTTCGCCGATGGGTTTGAAAACAATCGCGTCTTTCACTTGCCCAATATCAATTTCAGAGACCACCAGCCCTTCGGCGGTCACGGGGAAGGTCACGGCGCGGTCGGTGACGGCTTGGATGCCACCGGCTGTGAACCGCAACCCTTTGGGCAGCAGTGTTTTGCCGGGGGGAACCTCTTGCAGCAGTGCCAGATATGCCAGCCGGTTTGCGTTGTAATCGGCGACAACCGTGCCGCGCACCACAGCGTGCATTTCTGCGCCCAGTGTGTCCGACACATCTCCCGAAAATTTGTCGTATGTCAAATCGAGTTCAATGACCTGCAGCGATTCGGGCGGAATGTATTCCTGCGCGTCGAGTTCCGCCTGCATCTGTTTGTACCCTTCCTGCTGGATGAGTTGCCGCAGTTTCGAGCGCACCCGGTCTTTATCGTCATCGGTCACCACGCCCGCTTCGCGCACCGAGCCGCCGCCGGTGGGGCGGTCGTTGATGACGCGCACCAACAGGCTCATTGTCGGGTCGCTGAATTTGTTGATTTGCCCCGCGGGAACGTTGCCCTGCGGCCCCGGTTTCACGGCGATGATGGTGGTGCTGGTGGTTGCGCCCGTTCCGGCGGGAACCGTGGCGGTTTGAGTGGTGATAAATTCGATGGGCACGCCGGAGGATGTGTGTACAGTGGTGCTGATGGGTACAATTTGTTCATCCTGTGTGCGGTTGAAAATGACGACCGTGCCTTTGGCGAAATCGGTTGGGGCTTTTTCGGTGTCAATCGTGTTGACGGTCGTCGAAAGTGTCAGTTCCACTTGGATGGGTTCAGCGGGAATGAGATTGTTCACCGGGTCAATTTCCGGCACAGAACCATCGGGGTTGGCGGTAATGGTGATGCTGGTGGAAATTACATCCACTTTGGGGATGAGTGTCACTTTTGCCCCGGGCGCGAGAATCAGTACCAGCACGGTCAAAGCCAGTGCCAGCACGCCGGCCAGTATCAGCGCGATGATTTGCTGCAAGCAACCCACCCGTCCGCTGCCGATGACCAGCACCAATTTTTTATCTTGAATGCGCATGCGCTGCCGGGGAGCCGGTTGAATGACTTTCAGTTGTGGCGGTGCGAGCGTTTCTGCGGCGGTTTTGGGAACATCTTGCCGGATGAACCCTTTGCGGCGGGCAATCCATTCGGCGGCAAACGTTTTGATACCCGCCTGTTTGGCGGCATCGCGGGTTTTACCGTCTTGGGTTACCAGCGCCAAATCAATGTGCAGCGAATCGGCGGTGCGTGCCAGCACTTTTTGATGCACCAGACTGCGCAGCGCTTTATTTTGGCGCGGCACAATCATCAGCACCCGCCGTGCGTCAGTCCATTCCAAACGGGTGCGAATCGAGGTTATATCATCATCGGGTGCAAGTTGAATGATTTGTTCCATAGAATAATTGGGTGTTACAAATATCGCACAAAGCGATTGTGTTCGTCCACCAAAATCATTTTCGGCGTGACGGGATGGTCGGAATGGGCAAAACTGATGATGATGATTTCTTCTCCGGCGCTGATGAGATGTGCTGCTGCACCATTCATGGTGATGATGCCGGACCCGCGTTCGCCGGGGATGGCATAGGTTTCCAACCGTGCCCCGGATGTGTTGCTGACGACCATCACTTTTTCTCCGGGCCACATGTCGACCATGTCCATCAAATCTTGGTCAATCGTGATACTGCCGACATAATTGACATCGGCTTGGGTAACAGTTGCTTTATGAATTTTGGCACGTAAAACTTCACGCATCATTTTTGGATACCTTTGGTTTATAAAAATTTCGCAGCGCTCAATGCCGGTGCGAATAAAACACCGCGCAAGCCGGTCGGATTGTTGTAAAATCCGGGTAGCGCGCGCTCACCGAGATTGACGATTTCGGGGGATTGCTCAAATGTGCGCCCCGCGTCTTTCAAAACGTATAATAACATATTTTTTAAGCCGGGCAATATAGCGCTACCGCCCGTAAAGTACAATTGCGGCGGCAATTGCGGCGAATCAACCGCCGGAAAGAGCTGGTTGATGGCCGAAACGACCTCTGTTGCCCAGCGATGCAGCGGTTCTTCCAGCCCGCGCCGAACCAGCCGCACATCATTTTCCACCAGCGCATTCGAGCCGAATGCGATTTTCAGCGCTTCTGCATCGGCGAGATTGCATTTGAAACGACTGCTCAAATGGCGGCTGAAAAAATGTCCACCGAACAGCACGCGCCGCATATCCACCAGCGCGCCGTGCCGAATGCGCAGACAATCGGTGCCGCTGGCGCCCACATTCAGCAGCAGCGCATCGCCGGCGGGAACCAGCGTTGCCAGCGCCGGTGGGGTGGGTATCAATTGGTGGATGTTCAGTTCCAGCCGTTCCGCCAATTGCTCGATGCCGCGGAGGGTAGCAGGATGGCTGGTCACGCCGTATGCCCCCAGCGACAATTGTCGCCCGCGCAGCCCCACCGGGTCACTGACCAGTTTGCCGTCCAACCGTAATTCGGTTTGAGTGATGGTTTGGATGATCCAGTCTGAACCGGTGTTGGGCAGGGCTTTGAGTGCCGCTTGCGTTTTTTCGACGGCTTTTTGCCACAACTCGTCCAGTTCGGCTGCAGAAATTGTCCCGCTGCGCGCGGGCCGGTGCCGCGAAACGGCGACAGTTGTGCCGGCCAGCGCTCGGCTGGGCAACAAAAAAACGGCATCATCCGGCACAATTTTCCGCCCGATGGTTGTTTCGGTGGCGTCTTCTGCCTCTTGCAGAGCGCGATTGGTCACGTCGGCCAATTCGGCGGCTTGAGCCCGCCCGCCTGCGATATCTTTGCCGTGCGCCTCTGCCAAACTGTGTCCCAGCACGCGGATGCGTTCCGGTTCGAGCATATCCACCACCGCCGCTTTGACGGTGTCCAGTCCCATATCAATCAGCGACAGGAATCGCGGCGGCGCGGGGTTTCGCTTTCCAGTTGGTTTTATCCGGTTCAGAGTCCAGTGTTTTAAATTCAAAGTTTCAGGTTTCAGGTTCAAAGTTGGTTTTCGGCCGTTAGCGGTCAGCGAATGACCAGTGACAAATGACCAATCTCCAATCAACCAACCTGCTCCCCTACCAATTTTTCCACCGTGGCCAGCGCTTCTGGCAGTTTAGCGGGATTTTTGCCGCCCGCTTGCGCCATATTCGGACGACCGCCGCCGCCCCCACCGACAATCTGTGCCACGGCTTTGACCAGTTTCCCGGCGTGCAGCCCTTTTTTCACCAAATCATCGGTCACAATGGCGATGAAACTCGGTTTTTCGTTCAGTACCGTGCCGAGCACGATGACCCCGCTGCCGAGTTTATCGCGGAACCAGTCGCCCATTTCGCGCAGCAGAGCGGTATCGTCCACCGTCACTTCTGCTGCCAGCACCGAAACGCCGTCCACCGATTTGACCTGTTGCAAATGCCGTTCAAAATCGGCGCGGGCGAGTTTTCGTTTCAGCGTTTTGATTTCTTTTTCGCGGTCGTGCAACTGTGCCAGCAGCGATTCCACCCGCGCGGCGGTTTCGGTTGGTTTCACGCCCAGTTTCGCGGCGACGCGATGCAATTCCGCCCGCTCCGCCTGAATGTGTGCCAGCGCGGCGGGGCCGGTCACCGCTTCGATGCGGCGCACGCCTGCGGCGACGCTCCCTTCGCTGGTGATGATGAACGCGCCGATTTGCCCGGTGTGCTGCACGTGCGTGCCGCCGCACAACTCGCGGCTCACGTTACCATCCACGGTGATGACTCGCACCACATCGCCGTATTTTTCGCCGAACAGCGCCATCGCACCGGAGGCAACCGCATCTTTATAATTTTGGAACGCCACATTCACCGGATAATCTGCCAGAATATCAGCGTTGACGCCCGCTTCCACCGCTTGGATTTCCTCGGCGGTCATCGGGTCGGGGTGGCTGAAGTCGAACCGCAGCCGGTCGGGGGCAACCAGCGAGCCCGCTTGCGCCACGTGTTTGCCCAGCACGCGCTGCAAATGTGCCTGCAAAAGATGGGTGGCGGTGTGATTGCGCATAATGTTCAGCCGCCGCTCGGCGTCCACCTCTGCCGAAACGGCATCACCGCTGTGTGCCGTGCCGCGCGTGATTTGCCCGGTGTGCACCACCAGCCCGGTGACGGGTTTCCGCACGTTGGTGACGGCCATTTCCCAGCCGTCGCCGCGAATGATGCCCGTGTCGCTGACCTGCCCGCCGCTTTCGACATAAAATGGGGTGTTCGCCAGCACCATTTCCACTTCCAGCCCTTCGCCCACCGTTTCGACGCGTTGACCGTCCTGCAGAATTGCCAGCACGGTGGTGGTGTTTTCCGTGCCCTGATACGGGTCGTGTTCGGGGACGGTTCCGGCGGCTTTCAAATCGTCCAGCAGCGCGGCATATACAGAAAGCGTGGCTTCGTCAATCTTTTTGAACGCCCCGCCGCCCGAAATTTCGCTGTGACGCTGCATTTCCTGCCGGAAACCGGTTTCATCTACCGTGAACCCGTATTCTTCCGCGGCAATATCGCGCGTCAGGTGGAAGGGGAAGCCATAGGTGGCGTGCAGTTTGAAAACTTCGCTGCCGGGAATTTCGGTTTTGCCGGCGGCTTTCAGCGTTTCGACCAATTCTTTCAGCAAATCCAGCCCGTGGGCGAACGTTTTCAGGAATCGTTCCTCTTCCTGCTGAATCACGTTCAGAATGAATTGGCGGCGGGCGACCAGTTCGGTGTAATGCCCGCCCATCTCTTCGATGACCGTTTCGGCAATTTTGGCGAGAAACGGTTCAGTGAACCCGGCGATACGCCCGTAGCGCGCCGCGCGGCGCAGAATGAGCCGCAACACATATTCGCGCCCTTCGTTGCCGGGCATCACCCCGTCGCCCACCATAAATGTGATGGCGCGTCCGTGGTCGGCGATGACGCGGTAGGCGATGTATTTTTCTGCCGCCTGCTCATCCGTGTCGCCGAGCAATTCCTGCGTGCGTTTCAGAATGGGGGTGAACAAATCAGTTTCGTAATTGGCACGTTTGTTTTGGATGACCGACACGATGCGTTCCAGCCCCATGCCGGTATCCACACCGGGCGCGGGGAGCGGGTCGCGGTTGCCGCTTTCATCCTGATTGAACTGCATAAACACCAAATTCCAAATTTCCAGCCAGCGGTCGCAGCCGTTATCCAGCAGCACCGAGCAGTTGGGGTCGCCGCAGGTGCAGGCATCTTCGCCCCAATCGTAATGAATTTCGCTGGTGGGGCCACACGGTCCGACATCCGCCATCTGCCAGAAGTTAGTTTTGTCGCCCATCCGGTAAACGCGGTCGGGCGAAATGCCCATCTCTTTCGTCCAAATGTCGAACGCCTCATCGTCATCGGTGTGAACGGTGTAATAGAGCCGGTTGGGGTCGATACCAAATTCATTCACCAGCAAATCGTATGCAAACCGAATGGCATCTTTTTTGAAATAATCGCCCAGCGAAAAATTGCCGAGCATTTCAAAAAAGGTGTGGTGGCGCGGCGACGGCCCCACATTTTCCAAATCGTTGTGTTTCCCGGCGACGCGCATACATTTTTGGGCGGTGGTGGCACGTTTGTAATCTCGTTTTTCCAGCCCCAAAAAGGCGTCTTTAAATTGAACCATCCCCGCGTTGGTGAACAGCAGGGTGGGGTCGTTGGCGGGTATCAGCGACGAACTGGCGACGATGGTGTGCCCGTTTCGCTCAAAATATTCCAGAAATTTTTGGCGGATTTCTGCGCTGGTCATAGTTGTCATAAATCATCCTCTGAGCTGAAAATAGTTCCATTTTATGGAGAGCAATTGTAACCTGAATGTCATCAGAGTGCAAACCTTGCGTAAAAGGAAGACACGCTTGCCCGAAAGAGAATTTCAATGTACAATCTCATCGCATTGATGCCCGTCCAATTCGGTCGGGCTGTTTTTTTGAAAAATAGAGGAAAGTATGCAACAACCCAGAAATGATATTCGCAATATTGCCATCATCGCCCACGTGGACCACGGGAAAACCACGCTGGTGGATGGCATTTTGAAACAAACCAATGTGTTCCGTAAAAACCAGCGCGTCTCCGAACGGGTACTCGATTCCAACGATTTGGAACGCGAGCGCGGCATCACCATCCTGTCGAAAAATACGGGCGTGCGCTATAAAGATACGGTCATCAATTTGGTAGACACACCCGGACACGCCGACTTCGGTGGGGAAGTGGAACGGGTGATGAACATGGTTGACGGCGTGCTGCTGTTGGTCGATGCGGTGGAAGGCCCGATGCCCCAAACCCGGTTCGTGCTGCGGCAAGCATTGGAAAAAGGGCATAAAGCGATTGTGGTGGTCAACAAAATTGACCGCCCCGCCGCTCGCCCCGATTTTGCGGTGAATGCCACCTTCGATTTATTCATCGAACTGGGCGCAACCGATGAGCAGGCGGATTTTCCGG
>JANTHQ010000023.1 GCA_024762375.1 Anaerolineaceae bacterium | reverse complement strand
CCAACACCATTGGTCCGACTCTTGGAGGGATCTATGATTGAAGAAGTGAAACGAGGCTTCTTTGCAGACTGGCATAATCTGGATGCGGAAAAATATTTGCAATTGGATTACTATTTTGAAACAACATCAGACCCGGAAGAAGCCGCCGCGCATTTATGTCAAGAGCAATCAACCGCTCAATGGAAACGGGTTGGCGTTGATGAGGATTTGCGCGACCGTTTCGGGGCAAAAGTAATCGATTTGGTCGTAGAGCAAACCTTCGATAAACCCAATCATCCCTACTTGGCAGAAGAAAGCAAACAATCATATGGTTGTCGAGTAAAGATAGCCCATCCACACGAAAATTTCGGACCCAAAATACCAAATCTACTCACAGCAGTTGGTGGCGAAGGAGTATTTCATTCGCCTGGTATTTCTACCATAAAATTACTGGACATACAGTTTCCAGAAAGTTTCATGCAACATTTTGAAGGTCCCAAATTTGGTGTCAGTGGTTTGCGTGATATGCTCGGTGCGTATGACCGTCCATTATTCTTTGGTGTAATCAAGCCAAACATCGGACTTGCGCCTGAACCTTTTGCCGAATTGGCCTTTCAAGGTTGGTTAGGCGGGTTAGACATTGCTAAAGACGATGAAATGTTAAGTGATGTCGCTTGGTCTCCCCTAAGCGAGCGAGCAGAAAAACTGGGTAAAGCCCGCTTGGCAGCCGAAAAAGCCACCGGAGAGAAAAAAATATACCTGGCCAACATTACAGATGAGGTAGACAGGTTACTTGAGTTGCATGATATCGCCGTCGAACGGGGCGCAAATGCTCTGATGGTTAACGGAATGACAACCGGTTTGAGCGCGGTTAGGATGTTGCGGAAGCACACGCAGGTTCCATTGGTGGCGCATTTTGATTTTATTGCCCCTTTTACCTTAATTCCAGATTTTGGCGTACATTCAAAACTGATTACCAAGTTACAAAGAATGGTGGGTTTTGACGCCATTATTTTTCCGGGGTTTGGCGCAAGAATGAAAACACCCTCGGCTGAAGTCTTGCAAAATGCCGAGGAGTGTTTGAAGCCGCTGGGTCACCTTAAGCCCTCACTGCCGGTTCCTGCCGGCAGTCAATGGGCCGGTTCTACAGGAGATTTATATGAGAAGTTAGGAACCGTTGATTTTGGCATTGTTCCCGGTCGAGCAGTGTTCGAGCATCCTATGGGCCCCAAAGCAGGTGCAACGAGTTTACGGCAGGGTTGGGAAGCCACAAGAGAGGGTATTTCAATTGAAACCTATGCTAAACAGCACCTTGAACTTGCGGAAGCGATAAAAATGGTTTCATGATTTAGTAACTCATATTACGCAGTCTGAGATTTGACGAAACCAAAAACGCAAAATCTTTGGTAAAAACCATATATCTTCGATTTCCCTCATCCCAATGTATCCCCCTTTCCCCACGAGGGAGGGGGATCAGTGAATGGTAACCCAAAAGAATGAGCGCAATGTTTTCCGGATGTACGAGACCCCAAAAATTTTTTGCTCGCTGCGTTTTTAATTGCAGTTCGGAGGTTGCCAATCAGGATTATATGCCTTCCATTGGGAAACGACTTGTTTTAATTGTAGTACGGCTTCGTGCCATGCTTTTTCCGGAGGTTGTTGCTCCATTGCAACTTGTTGCAACATATTGTTGATGATTCCGGATGCCGAAAAAACAGCGTCACTCCATGGTGGCACTGCATTGGAACGAACAAAAACACCATTTCTGACCGAGCCCATATTCATGGCCGGATGATTAGTATATGGGATCCAAGATTGGAATGTTTCGAACCATTGGCCTCGTTTTCCGGCAGATAACTGTGAGTTTTGTGTGGCAAGTTGTTGTACGGAACGCAATGGAGGAAGCATGTGTCCCGGCACGGTCATATCATAACGCAGCAATCGGTCGTTGCTCACCAGCCACTGCAAAAACTCGCGGGCTTCAGTTTTATGACGTGTTCCGGCAGCAATTGCAAATCGGCTCCATACCCCGAGTGTTACTTTTTGATTACCAAATGGCGGAAAAACAAGGGCCGTATTTTCTACCAAATCCGGTGTCTGCTTTTCCATTTCAATACCTAATCGTCCGGCATACATTGTCATCGCAGCTTTGCCATCTATAAAAGCGTCGATTTGTTCTTTGAATCCCCAGACGGTAAAATCGCGCGGCGCAAATTGTGATAACTCCGCCCATTTTTTTAATGCTATTAATGATTCAGGTCGATCAAATACGACCTGACCATCGCACGAGAAATAATCTCCGCCATTTTGCCACAAAAAGACTGAAAAATAATTTACTGTTGCGATGTTTTGTCCACCCGGCAATGCTATGCCATACATATCACCGGTAGTGAGTGTTCTGGCAGCGTTCAATAGTTCATCGTAATTTGTTGGTACGGATAACCCGGCATCGGCCAAAAGGTCGGTACGAACCCATAGACCATATACGCTGGCGGCGTATGGTAGCGCATAAACGTGGCCATGATATCTAAAAAGACTCTGGTCTATATAATCATCCGACCCGATATTTTCTACCAAATCATCAAGTGGCAAAAGATAACCGGCATCGACCCAATCGGTCATTAGGGTGGGTTCAATTTCAAATATTCCCAAATCTGCGCCGGAAGCCAGAGCCGTCAGCAATCGTCGCCCTCGAGATACCGGCGAGGCAAGAATAATGTCGATTTCAACATTTGGATGCTGGCTTTGATACTCTGTTACCAGCGATTTTAGGACGGCAATCTGATTTGGATCGGATTCGGTGGTAAAAAAGGGGATCACGATGGGGCCATCAGGAAGCGTGGCTACCGTTTCAGGCTGCGTAAAAGCAGGCGCTTTGGTATTGAGGCTGCTACAGCCGGTAATACCAACTGCAATTACAAACAAAACTATCAGTAAGAAAACAGTTTTTAGGGAGATGCCGCCTCGTATCATACGTCCATTATACTTTTGATACAAATATGCTACAAAAACCTTGTGCGGCAAGTGTTAAGAGAGGTTTTTTTCTGCGCGGTTATATAGAATGAAATACCCCCATGACATTACCAATAGCATTACCAACATAGCAGTTGCTGTGGCGGCAGCCGGGCCAATCTGTTTGGCATCAAAAGCCAAGTACCGCACCAGCACGGGCAGTGTTGTTGTCCCGAATAAAGGACCGCCAAAGGCAAATAGATACACAATATCAAATTGCCGAAATGTCCAAATTGTGCGCAAAAGTAATGTAACAATTACCACCGGCAGCAGCCATGGCCATGTGATGTAACGGAATAGTTGCCATGAGTTGGCACCATCTAGTTTTGCTGCTTCTTCCAATTCCACCGGAATGACTTGTAACCGCGCCAGTACCATCATCACCACAAAGGGGGTATATTTCCAAATGCCGGCGATTATCACAAATAAAAGTGCGGTATGGGGTTTAGAAAGAAAGGCGATGGGGCGCGAAATTAGTCCAAAGTCGAGGAGCATGCGGTTGAAGATTCCCATTGTAGGGTCTAGAATAAAACGCCAAGTTAGCGACAACACAATTGCCGGGATCAAATACGGAAACAAGACCATACCTCGCGCAATGTTCCGACCTTTGAGTTCTTGATGCAATAACAATGCGATGCCAATGCCCAATACGAACTGAAACACAGTTGTACCGGTTACCCACAGGATGGACCGCCACAACGACTGCCAAAAAAGCGGTTTGGAGAAAAGCCAGACATAATTGTCGATGCCGTTAAAAGTCATTTTCAGGGTTGCTGATTCGACCTGAAAGAAACTAGCAAACAATCCCTGAAGCATTGGCAGCAAGGCAAACACAAAAACCAGCAGAATTGCCGGCGAAATCATTAAGATAGCCAATCGGTGATCGCTGCGAGCCATTTGCCCGCGATGGCGGTTACTTTTTGGTTTTCGTACTTTTTTAAAGGCACTGGCCATCAGGCAGCTCCTCCTTTTGTTACCGGTAAAACTTAGCAGAAGAAAACCAGATATTGCGGGGGCAAGTCAATATTTTTCTGCCCCCGCAATTTTTCATCTTATAGGGTGGTTAGTAGGTAGGCGGCGTCCAGTCGGGATGTGCAGCCAGCCATTCATCTTGTACATCTTTCATTTTCGCGACAGCGTCTTTCCATGCGGTTTCGGGGTCTTCACCACCCACAAAAATCTGCTGGAACATCAAATCGATGATGCCACCTTTAGAGAAAATGGGGCCACCCCATGGTGGGCCATAGTCTTTCTTTACAAAATTGCACCCTTCTACCGACCCCATATTGTTATCCGGATGGTTGGTATAGGCTGCGTTCTCGTTGAAAAATGCCAGCCAATCGGAGTGCCGTTTGGCGTAATCGCTATCCCAGTTCTCCAACATTTTTGCCACTGATTTTGTGGGCGGAACCATGTGACCAATAACGGTTGCATCGTATCGTGCCAATCGGTCGCCACTTAAAAAGAATTGAAGGAAGTCTTTGGCGGTTTCAGGATATTTTGTATTCGCCGAGATGGCAATCCGGCTCCATGAACCGTATGTAACATAGGGGCTGTCTGGGCGAGTTCCCCACGGCAAGCGGACGATATCGGCTTTATCTTCCAATTGGGGGGCTTGGTCTGGCATACGCACGCCAAGGCGACCGGCATAGACACTCATGGCGGCTTTGCCAGTCACGAACGCTGTGATCTGGTCGCCCCAACTGTAATTCTCAAAGCCCGGTGGCGCATATTCGGTCAGAGCCACCCATTTTTTGATAGCATCCAGCGCTTCGGGTTTGTCAAATATCAGTTCACCTTGCGGGGTGTAGTAATCCAAGCATTGCTGCCACAGGAATGTGGAAAAGAAGTTTACAGATGCATTGGTTGAGCCGGGAATCGAGATGCCATAAATGCCTTTTTGGGGATCGGTGAGTGCTTTAGCTGCTGCAAGAACCTCGTCATAGTTTGTGGGTGGCTTTAATCCGGCTTCTTCAAACAAATCTTTGCGATACCACAATCCATAAACACTGGTGGCATATGGTAGCGCATAAACAGTATCCTTATATTGGAAATAACTACCCGGTATGTATTCATCTTCTCCGCCGATGGCTTCAAAAACATCTGTTAAAGGTAACAGATACCCCGCTTCTGCCCAATCGCGAGAAAATGATGGTTCAATCTCAAAAATCCCGGCATCGGCACCGGCAGCCAGCAGGGTAGTAATCCGTTCACCTCTGGTGGCGGGTGTGCCGGTGACTACATCAATGTACACATCGGGGTGGTCTTTGTGGTATTCGTCAATGATTTCTGCCAAGATA
This sequence comes from Anaerolineaceae bacterium, assembly GCA_024762375.1. Classification (GTDB taxonomy): domain Bacteria; phylum Chloroflexota; class Anaerolineae; order 4572-78; family 4572-78; genus JANTHQ01. Next base: position 7,035 of record JANTHQ010000023.1, on the reverse strand, counting down.
TCAAGTTGGGGTGGGTCGGCTTCAGTGGTAAAAAAAGTGAGCGTTCGTGGACCGGTTTCTGGTCCTGGCGTTGGGGTTACCACAACTTCTTTGACGACTTCTTTGGTCACAACAACCTTTTCGACAGTGTTGTTGGCGTTGGTGTTTGTATTATTTGAGGCACAAGCAGCGACCAAAAACACTAATGCAGTTAAAATAACAATCGAAAATACACGTTTCATTCTGCGTTTCCTCCTCCATTTAAAAATAAACGGCCAACTAAAATCATCATGTCAACAGAATTAACCTTTCAAACCACCTCCTCCCCAACCGGCAATGAGATATCGTTGCAGGAACATATAAAATAGCACCAACGGCAAACTAATCATCACGCCAGCAGCCATCAATACACCCCAAGAGTATATCCAATCTTCTGAAAGGAATGATGCAACACCGGCGCTGAGCGTTGTTTTTTGGGCACTGAAAATCAAAATGGATGCGAAAAGAAATTCTTGCCATGTCACACTAAAAACAAAAATGCCGGTGGCAATCATCCCTGGCATTGCCTGAGGCAGAATAATTTTGTAGAAGGCTTGAAAACGAGTGGTACCATCTACCATGGCGGCATCTTCCAGTTCTTGGGGAATACCTTGAAAATACGAACGCAACATCCAAATGCCAACCGGCAATCGCGTGCCGATATACACCAGGGTTAAACCAATCATCGAATTGGTGAGATGGAGTTTAAATAGGATGAAAAAGAGGGGTACCACCAAAATAATGGGCGGCATCATGTATGCCATTAACGTCATCCGCCCAAATATTTCGAAACTACGGTAGCGGAAGCGACTCATAGCATAAGCTGCCATGGCCGCCAAGATAATGACGGCCAATGTAGTTATTGTGGATAATACCGCACTGTTACGCATCCACAAGCCGAAACGAGTAACACGGAAAAGTGTTGCGTAATTTTCGAGTGTGGGGTTCTGAGGCAAGAATGTTTGTTCAAACGCATATGTTTCTGCATCGGGCCTGACGGATGAAATAAAAACCCAAATTAAGGGTAATGTTGCCCACAGGATTGCCAATATCATTAACACATATAATGTGAAACGACGTAGATATTTTAGCAATCGATAGTGCGATTTGGATTTGTACGCCGAAGATCTTTGTGAAATTGTATTTGTGCTCATATTATGAGTATAGCGCAATTACAGTTTCACAAAACTGCCATATGGGGGGAAACATTCCCCACCAATTGGGGGGTTAGTCAACTAACCCCATACGCAATGCCTTCACTGCGGCCTGCGTCCGGTCGGTGGCGTTGAGTTTTTCCAAAATGGTTTGTACGTACCCTTTTACAGTGCCGACTTTTATGCCCAATGCATACGCAATGGCTTGGTTGGTTAATCCTTCTACCAGCAATCGGAGTACGTCCATTTCGCGCGGGGTGAGCGGTTCTACCAAATCGGATATGGTACTGCTCGGTTCGGTGTTGGGCGCCGATAAATCTTGCAAAACTCGTTGCAAAAAAGTTCTGTCTACCCGTGAGATGCCGGCGGCAACAGACTTTATGGTTTCCAGTAATTTTTGTCGAGAAATATCTTTGAGAACAAATCCGGACGCTCCTGCGGCCAGTGCACGCAACAGATATGCTGTATTTTGATATGTGGTTACCATGATGACTTGCGAATGCAGTTGTGCTTTTTTGATGGCTTGCAAAGCTTCAATACCATCCATATCGGGCATGCGGATGTCCATGAGCACGATATCAGGTTTCAGTTTTTGAGTGAGTTTCAATGCGTCCATCCCGCTGGATGCTTCGCCGATAACATTTATTTCGGGCAATTGCAGCATACTGCGCATACCTTCTCGCACCATGGGGTGGTCATCCACAATCAATACGGAAATTTGTTTGTCAGAGGTGGTTGTCATGATAAAATTCCTTCATTTTTTGGCATCGGGATTTCAACGGTTATGGCTACGCCTCTCCCGGGTTCTGTGTCAAGATGAAATTTGCCGTTGAACATCGCTGTGCGTTCTTCCATGCCCAATAAACCTAAACGCATTGACCCGTCGCGCAACGATCCTTGCATAAATCCTTGTCCCCAATCTTGAATTTTGAGCACAAGTTTACCGTTTACCAAACTTAGCGATAGTTGTATTTGACGTGTATTTGCGTGTTTTTTGGCATTTGATAGTGCTTCTTGCGCGATGCGAAATAGCGCAACTTCCAATTCGGCTGGAATGCGAAAATCTTCTGGGAGATTGGTTGTAAATTCCAGATGCCATTGTTCGTGCTGACTCATCATAGCGGTGTATTGGCGTAATCCATCAACCAGACCCAGTTCTTCCAGTGCAGCCGGGCGCAACTCGGCAATAACCCGCCGCGCTTCATCAATTGCCGATTGGATCCGAGTATGCCCAATAGCTAGTTCGGATTGAATTTGGGGCAACGCGCTTGCTGTAAAACTATCAATAGCATTCAGGTGCATATTGGCACTGATTAGCAATTGCATTAACCCGTCATGTAAGTCTAGTCCAAGCAACCGCCGTTCTTCCTCTTGCACGTGTGCCAGTTTTTGCAATACCGATTGCAACCGTGCTTCACGGTCGGCTACTTCTTGGTACAATCTGGTGTTCTCAACGGTAACGGCAGCTTGGTCTGCCAAAAGTTCTAAAATTTGCAAATCATCATCACTGAATGTATCGCGGTCTTTCACTGTAACCTGTAAAACACCCACCACTTTTTTGCCGACGACCAACGGAAATCCGGCAGCTGCTTCGATGCCCCATGCTTGTGCTTGTTTTGTTGTGAATAACGGGTGCGATTGGGCGTGGTTGGCGACCATCGTTTTTCCACTGTGAGCGACTTGCATTACTAAACCATCTGCTCGCGGTTGCCGTGCTGCAGGCGGAATCACGTTCTTGCGCCAAGCGCTTCCCATAAATTGCAAGGTTTGAGAATTGGCATCAAACATAAAGATGTGTACTTCTTCGGCACTCACCAAACGTACTGCCGATTGAGCAATGGTTTCAAAAACCATTGCTGGATCTAACGTACTGGTAAGTTGTAAACTGACCTCTCGCAATGCCTCAAGTTCTGATAACCGTCGTTTTAACCGCCGTTCGCGTAATGATAACTCTTGCATCATTACGTTAAATGTTTTTGCCAATCGTCGTAGTTCTATCCCCTTTGGTACAGGTACGGGTTCGGTTAAATTTCCACTTGATATCCGGTCGGCACCCAGTAACAGTGCCCTTATGCCGGTATTTACTTCTCGAACCAATGGGGTCGTTAATGCAACTGCAAGCAAAAAGACTGTAGCCGAACTGAAAAAACTGGACAGTAACACAAAACGTACCACCCCTAACAGATTTGCCCAGGTTTGACTGAGATTCTGTTCTGCCATTGGCTGGATTTTTTTGAGTAAGAGTCCTTCACCCATATGGAATAGAATAGCAGCGAAGCTGGCAAACTTCTCCATCTGTTGATCACGACCACTGATCAGGTGCAATCCGGTGCCCTGAATGCTAGCAAAGGATTCTTGCAGCATTCTATCCCAATCCCGTTGCTGAGAGGTTGATGCCCAACTTTTATATTGTTGTTCGGCTTGATAAAAACGGATTGCTGCATCTGAAAAACGGGTGCGCTCGCGTGTTTGGTGAGTGTTCAGATACGCAGTTATAGCCAACAGCATTTCTTGCATACTTGATTGCATTTCGCTGACAATGTGTTGATAAGCAGGGTCATCGGAATGATCGTTTAAGACGGGACCTGCGAGCAATGTATTAGCCGTGTAACTTGCTTTTTCTAATTTTTGAAGGTCGGCATTTTGTTGGTCGCGTAATGTTATTAAAGCGTGGCCGGTATCAAGTGCGGAGGCATAGTTTTGTTGTAACTGTTCGATCCACTTTTTCTCAGCAGTAGTGTGTACGGTTTGTTCATAATCTGCAAGATAGTTTTGAAATGCTTGGAGATGATGTTCAAATTGTAGTTTAAAGCCGGGCTCACCTTCCATCAAATAACGATATAGAGCCGCTTCAGCATCACGCAACTCGGCTCGCATTTGCAACGATGCTCGCTGTTGAGAAAAGCTGATTTGTTCTGCAGTTTTCAGTGCGGAGGGTACAGAGAATGCTAAATATCCTAACCCAACTAGGTTGATGACCAGTGCAAAGCTCCAGAAGATTGTCAGCACCAGAAGCTTTGTTTGGAATCGCATGCCTTTCATAAGTATTGTTTATATGATCTTTGCGACCATCTCCCTCTATTTTTGTACGTTTTTTAGCGCTTTGTGCGCTATTCATTCCGTAAAATTGGCGGGGAAGTAAGCCATTGAGTATCCTGAGAAGTGACCAAACCCAACAAGAGAAACCCAATGACTTACCAACCCGATTATACCATACCGGATGCGTTGATGGAAGAAATAATAGCCAATGGATTAGACGTCATCCCCGAGATCTGCCACGGCGTTGAACTGATTACCGGCGATGTCCCCACCGGATGGCAATGGATGCTCATTTTGCAGAAAGAAAGTTGTTAATCCCGAACCAAATGTCGCTATCAAAAACCTCTGACAGCCGCCGCCATAAATCTTCACACAACCTTCACATAACTGTTAAATTGTTGTCATATTTGTTGGATATACTGTGACCAAAATATATGCTGCGGTACGTGGCAAAAAATTATCTTGAAAAGGAGGTGCAATCTTATGGGTATGATGGGAGGGTATGGCCCCGGATTCGGTGGATACGGATTGATGGGTGGTTATATCGGTCTGATATTCAACATTGCCATTATGATTGGGATTGTTTTTTTGGTGGTGTGGGCTGTTCGACAATTCACACGGGGAAATACCGGTGCATCCTATGGCGGTAACATCGCTGCAGCACCCCGGCAGACAGCAAAAGAAATTCTGGCAGAACGGTATGCTCGCGGTGAAATTAGCCGAGACGAATATCAAACGATGCTGAAAGATATATCGTGAGGCTTTCACTATGATGATGGGCTTTGGGATGGGATTATGGGGAATATTGCTGATGATTGTGTTTTGGGGCGGCTTGGTTGCACTGGCTGTTTGGCTGGTGGGGTTGATGTTTCCTTCGGCTAATCAAGATACCCCAAATCCCAACCAGCCTCTGTCGGCAGAAGAAATTTTGAAGATACGATTTGCGCGCGGCGAGATTACCGCCGATGAATACAAGCAAATGCAAAATACACTGCGTTCAGGTTAAATACACCTTGGAGAGAGGGGAAACATTTATGGCGAAGAAAGCAAAATTACGAGCACGTCAAGCGACACATCAGAAGAAACTTCAGCAAACCAGGCGTTGGCGCATTGGTATGGAGATAGTCGCGGTATTGTTTTCAGTCGGCTTCATCGTGTGGGCGTTCCAACAGGGGCAACCTTCTGCCAAACCGGGTGAGCACGTGGCATATCAGGGGCAGACGCACATCACGGCAGGCGAAGCCCACGCAGATTATGTATCTGACCCGCCCACATCCGGTGCACACGCAGAAAGGCCAGCAGACCCCGGTTTTTACGACACACCCATCGCCGATGAGGTCATCGTGCACAATTTGGAACACGGTTATGTGGTGGTTTCATACGATTGCGCGCAGTTGCCCGATTGTGGTTCGGTACAAAATGAATTGCGTGCGCTAGTGGGGAAATACAACAATTTCAAGGTGATTGCTGTGCCACGCACCAACCGAGATGCCCCCATCGCCGTAACGGCATGGCAGCGTGTCGAGCTGTTTGATTCATACAATGAGGCGAAAATATCGGCGTTTATCAATACTTGGCGAGACAAAGGCCCGGAAAAAACACCGAGTTAGTTCAAGTTATCATTCGGATGTACCCGCATCGGTAGACATTGCTTCTTCAAAATGTGGATAGAAGAAAAAAACCATACCGAAACCTGCGAGTAGCCCGGTGAACAGCCGCATCCACCAATTGAATGACCCGATGGCATCGCCGGCATAAAATGTCGTGGGGAAGGCATTATTGGTTAACACCGCGAGCCACGCATTGGTATCGCGGAAGCCGCCGCCAAAGTTGATGATGTCGTTGATAAAATGCGACCCGCCATCGAGCGCAAGCGGCAGCAGTGTCAGCGCGAAAATCCACCATGGCATCGATTTCCAACCGGATGTTGCCCACGGGTTGCCCGTTCTTCGGCGATTTCTCCACCGCGAAAATCCCATCAGCAAAAAACCGATGAACAGCGGGGTGTAAAAAGAAACCATCCGGTCAGACCATGCCACTTTGAAACCCATATCCGGCGTGCCGGTAAACTTTCGTAAACCAGAAATATCGGTGTATTGCCAAACTTGGTTAATGTCTCCAAAAGAATACATCGGTTGGGGACCAAACAGAAAATACGAGCGTTCCGGCAATTGGTGGCAAAAAACAGTATACCCGCGATAGATGGCTTCGCCGCCAGCAGGAAAGCCCAGCCACATCAGCACCGGTGCGAGCCACGGCAGTAAAACCCAGACGCCGACCATCGCGCCGAAAAGAAACAGCCAGTGACGCTGCATCCAAATCACCATCCGGCCTGCCATTGAATTTGTAACTACGGTTGAATGTTCCATTACCACCACCTTAAAAATTGTATGGGATAGTGTAGCCGGAAACACACACTTTGTCCATAAAAATCAGATAAAATTATTAAATTATAGGAAGTGTTTATGAAAAGATTGATGATTTTAACCTTACTTGCGTTACTTGCGGCACTGGCCACAGCCTGTACCAATGCCGTTGCCACCCCTGCGCTGGGAGAAAACGGCAAACCCACCTTTGTTTTTGTGTACACCGATAACTGAGCGCCTTGAGCAACCATGCAACCCATCGTGGATGGGCTAGAAGAAAAATACGCTGATAAAATTGCCTTCAAACGGGTGAACGCCGACAAAGGCGATGGTCCCAAAATCATTCGTGCATATAACATATTGGGACATCCCACCATATTGCTGGTTTCAGAAAATGGACGTGAGTTACAGCGGATGGTCGGCCCTCAATCACCAGAAGATCTGAACGATGCGCTGGC
>JANTHQ010000022.1 GCA_024762375.1 Anaerolineaceae bacterium | reverse complement strand
CGCTTTGAAAGCTACCACTTGCCCCACGGCATGGACGCCGCTGTCTGTTCTGCCTGCGCCGGTAATTCGAACCGGGGTTTTGAAGATGGTTTGCAGTGCTTGTTCAACAACCCCTTGGACGGTTCTGCCTTGTGCCTGAATTTGATAGCCCAGAAAGTCGGTACCATCGTAGGCAATCGTGGCGCGGTACGTTTGCGGCGAAACCTTTTCTGACAATCTCTACTGCTCGCTACCCTTCGTAATCCACCAACTCGATCAATGCCATCGGCGCGGCATCGCCTTTGCGGGGGCCCAGTTTATAAATTCGGGTGTACCCGCCTTGACGGTCACGGTACAAATCTGCAATTTCGGTAAAAAGTTTCTGTTGCACTTCAGGGTCGTACATTCGACCGGCAACTAAACGCCGTGCATGCAGGTCTCCTCGTTTAGCGAGGGTTATGAGTTTTTCTGCCACCGGGCGCAGGCTTTTGGCCCGTGCTTCGGTTGTTTGCACTTTACCGTGTTTAAAAAGTTCGGTGGCAAGACCACGTAACAGCGCTTTACGCTGTGAGGTATTTCGATTTAATTTTCGTCCAGCTACTCGATGTCGCATTGTTTATTTTCCTCCAGTAACGCCCAGGGCTGCTAGCTTCCAGAACGAGACGCAGCGATGATGGATTCGTCTACATCGGCCAGAAAACCTTTTTCTTCCAACCGGTCAACGAGTTCATCCAGAGATTTTTGCCCAAAGTTGCGAATAGCCAAAATCTCGTCGGGGCCTTTCCGTAATTTATCAAGTATTTCACCCACTTGGGTAATTCCGGCGCGTTTGAGACAGTTGTAGGCCCGCACAGTCAGTTCCAATTCTTCGATGGGCGTATCTTGCACTTGTTGCGCCTGAGTGACTTCTTCTTCAGGCTCTTCTTCGGGTTCTTCTTGCACGGTAATGTTTGCCACCAGCGAGAAGTGCTGCACCAACAATCGTGCCGATTCGCGCAAGGCATCATACGGCGAGATGGTACCGTCGGTGGTGACTTCCATAATGAGTTTATCGTAGTCAGTCGCTTGCCCCACACGTGCCCGCTCCACCTTAAAGTTGGCTTTGCGCACGGGGCTGAAAATCGCATCCACCGGAATTTCGCCAATGGGCAATTTTCCGCGCTCTTCTGCCGGAGAATATCCGCGCCCCATTTCGACCATCAATTCGATGTCGAGATTGGCTTCGTTGGAATCGGCCGTCAGCAATTGCAAGTCGGGATTCACAATTTCCACATACGGTGGGCATTCCAAGTCGCCGGCAGTTACAACGCCTTCGCCATTTACCTCTACACGTAAACGGGCCGTTTCATTCTGAAAGAGTTTTACGCGCAGTTCTTTCAGATTCAGTATCAATCCGGTCATGTCTTCGCGCACATGCGGGATATCAGAAAATTCGTGATGCACGCCACTGACTCGCACCGATGTTACCGCGGCACCTGTCAGCGACGAGATGAGCACTCGTCGCAGCGCACTGCCCAACGTTACCCCGTAACCGGGTTCCAGAGGGCTAATATTAAACCGACCAAAATTTCTTGTTGAAGCTTCGGTTTCAACTTTTGGTAAAACAAAACCTAAGTCAGACAACTGAGCACCCTCCACACTTGTTTTCTGTCAAATATTCTTGACAGAAGGTGATTCTTTTGTTTCTTGTAAAATTCATCGTTTATTTTCTAGCGGCTGTAGTACTCAACAATTAGCTGTTCGTTGAGGGTGAAGTCAATATCTTCGCGGGTTGGCTCGGCGAGTACGGTGCCGGTCATTTTATTGATGTCCAACTGCAGCCAACCGGGAACTTTCGCATCGCTGATAGTTTGGGCGCGTTCTTTGAAGTAGCCATTGCTTTTGCTTTTTTCGCGCAGCACAATTTCGTCACCCGGTTTTACCAGATACGACGGAATGTCTGTTTTTCGCCCATTGACGACGAAATGTCCATGGCGCACCAATTGACGCGCTTGCGCACGTGATTCGGCAAAACCCAAACGATACACAACATTGTCAAGCCGACTCTCCAAAAGAACCAACAGGTTCGAGCCGGTCACACCTTTCATACGCTGCGCGCGTTTGAAATAGTTTCGAAATTGTTTTTCGAAAACGCCATAAATGCGTCGCACTTTTTGTTTTTCGCGCAGCTGGTTACCATAGTCAGACTCTTTGGCGCGGAAGCGGCGGGCCGGACCGGGGGGGTTCGGGCGGCGTTCCATTGCACATTTGGGAGAGTAGCAACGATCTCCCTTCAAAAAGAGTTTTTCGCCTTCGCGGCGGCATAGTTTACAAACGGGGTCAATATGTCTAGCCAATTTTTTCCTCCTGCGTGCGTGAGGTTTACGGGCATGGCTGATGTCCTTTCATCCCTCACGAAATGCAATTTCTTTTTTGTTTAATATCTTTTTACGCCAAAGCGTGAAAAGTGCCACCAAAAACCGTTATACGCGGCGTTTTTTCGGTGGACGGCAGCCGTTGTGCGGAATCGGGGTTACGTCGGTAATTGATTTTACTTTCATTCCGGCGGCCTGAAGTGCCCGCACTGCAGATTCTCGGCCCGGGCCGGGGCCTTTCACGAACACATCTATTTCTCGCATACCATGCTCGCTGGCGGTTTTGGCTGCATTTGATGCCGCAATTTGTGCAGCATAAGGCGTGCTTTTACGCGAGCCTTTGAAGCCGGATGTGCCGCCACTGTACCAGCAAACGGCGTTGCCGTGTTGGTCAGTCATTGTAACGATTGTGTTGTTGAATGTTGCGTAAATGTACGCTCGCCCAGACGGAATGTTTTTACGTTCTTTTTTTGCAACCCGTCGTTGTGTTTGTCTTTTTGCCATCTATACTAATCCTCCATCAATAACAAGCCAGCACGCTACTTGCGAGCACGTTTTTTCCCGGCAACGGTGCGACGCGCGCCACGGCGTGTGCGGGCATTGGTGCGGGTTCTTTGTCCGTGCGCCGGCAAATTCCGGCGGTGACGCAGCCCGCGGTAACAACCGATTTCTTGCAATCGTTTGATGTTCATCCCTACTTCGCGGCGCAAATCGCCTTCTACGCGGTAATTTTTGTCAATCACTTCGCGCAAGCGGCTCAACTCTGCGTCAGAAAGGTCTTTTACCCGTGTGTTCGGGTCAACGTTGGCTTCTTTTAAGATTTCTCGGCTGGTGAAACGACCAATGCCGTAAATGTACGTCAACGAAATTTCTACTCGTTTGTTTGGTGGAATATCAACACCGGCAATACGCGCCATACTCTGTTCTCCTTACATCTTAACCTTGTCGCTGTTTATGGCGAGGGTTTTCACAAATTACACGCACCACACCGCGGCGCTTTACAATCTTGCATTTGTCACATCGTTTTTTTACAGATGGTTGTACTTTCATTTGGTTACCCCTTTACAAAAACTCAACCCATCAATTATACACAAATTACAGTTGTGTCAAAATTAGCGGGTCGCCATTTGTAATGGCGATTGTATGTTCAAAATGTGCCGACAGTTTTCCGTCGTCGGTAACAACTGTCCATTGGTCTGCCAGCACGCGGGTGCGCGGTGTACCCACGTTTACCATTGGCTCTAATGCGATGGTCATTCCCTTTTTAAGGGGGATGCCCCGATGTTTGCGCCCGTAGTTGGGCACTTGTGGGTCTTCGTGCATATTTCGGCCAACACCGTGTCCGGTGTAGTTTCGCACCACGCTGTACCCATGTTTCTCGACATATTCCTGGATAGCAGCCGATATATCGCCGGAGCGGTTCCCAACGCGAGCTTGTTCGATACCCACATATAATGCACGTTCGGTGACGTCCAGCAATTTTTGTGCTTCGGGCGAAATTTCGCCCACCGGAACGGTCAGAGCCGCGTCTCCAACCCATCCGTTTAATGTTGCTCCACAGTCAAGGCTGATGATATCGCCTTCTTTCAAAACTTTTTTCTGACTGGGGATACCGTGTACTAACTCTTCGTTTACCGACGTTGTAATGGTCGCCGGGAAGCCGTTATAACCTTTGAAGGTTGGGATGGCATGGTGCTTTCTGATGATTTCTTCAGCCCAACGATCGAGTTGCGCGGTATTGATGCCGGGTTTGACTTTTTCAGCCAATTCATTGAGCACTATCGCCACAATTCGCCCGGCCTCTCGCATTAATTTTATTTCACTGTCAGACTTCAAAATTATCATAGTGGCGCCAGATTTTATTTGATGAAACCTTCGTAGTTACGCATCAGCAACTGTGCCTCTAATTGCTTCATGGTATCCAACGCCACACCAACCACAATCAACAAGCCGGTGCTGGTAATCAGCAGCGAGCCGGTACTCGACCCGGTGCTCAATCCCGGTATGAGCCCGACAATCCACGGTAAAATAGCCACCACACCCAAGAATATCGCGCCGACAAAGGTAATGCGACGCATTACGTCATTCAGGTATGTCTCGGTGGTTTTACCGGGACGCAGCCCCGGTATAAAACCGCCCTGTTTCTGAAGGCTTTCAGCCAGGTTTTGCTGCTTGAAGATGATGTCAGTATAAAAGAAGGTAAAGGCTGCCACCATCAAGAAGTAGGTTACCCAATATGGCCATGCGCCAGGGCGCGGGCTAAACCACTGCACCGTAAAGTTTGCCATCGAAGCGATGAAAGGTGAAGCAGAATTGGCGAAAAAGCTACCGATGGAACTCGGGAAAATCAAGATGGACTGGGCAAAAATCAACGGGATCATCCCTGCGCTGTTTACCCGCAGTGGTACATGCGAACTTTGGCCGCCGTAAACTTTATTACCGCGAACACGTTTGCCATACTGCACCGGAATGCGGCGCTGGCCTTCGCTGACGATGACGATACCCAAAATGGTAATAACGGTGATGATAGAGAAGGCAATCAGCAAGAAATACTGCTGCAACTGAACAAATTGCCAAATTCTACCCGGCAGCTGTGCCACAATCCCACCGAAAATGATGATTGAGACACCATTGCCGATACCATCTTCTGAAATCAGTTCTCCCAACCAAACCGCGAACAAGCTACCGGCGGTCATCGAAATGATGATGGCCGTGGTTCCCAACGGGTTAACGGTGAACCCAAAGTTGCTGATGATACCGGGGATACTTTGTTGGATGATAACTACCTGCCCGTAAGCCTGTAATGCAGCCAGCGGCACAGTCAGCCAGTGGGTGTACTGGTTGATTTTTTTCTGCCCTTGTTCACCTTCTTTTGACAATTCTTCCAGTGCCGGAATCATCGGGGTGAGCAATTGTAAAATAATGGATGCGGTAATGTACGGATACACCCCGGTGGCAAGCACAGAGAATTGCCCCAAAACACCGCCGGACAGCAAGTCTAAAAATTGCAAGATGTCGGCACCGGTTGACCCGCTGTTCAAAAACTGGTTGAGCACTTCGCGGTCAACACCGGGCACGGGAATGTGCGAGGCAGCGCGGTACACAATTAATATCAGCAACGTAAAAACAATCTTCCGTCGCAAGTCTGGCAGTAAAAATGCGTTTTTTACAGCTTGAAGCATTGGTTTCCTCTGCTAGTTAGATATGCGCTACCGTAATTTTGGACGCGCCGGTTTGGGCAAAATTTCGTATGAACCGCCAGCAGCTTCGATTTTTGCACGAGCCGCTTTTGAAATACGGTGGGCTTTGATGGTTAACGGTTTTTCGAGTTCGCCATCAGCTAAAATAGCGATTGCTTCGGCCGATTTTTTAACGATACCAACTGATTGCAAACTTTCTAACGATACCTCATCGTTCGCCTCGAAATACTGATTTAACCGCCCCAAATTGATTGGGACAAATTCGATGCGCCAAATGTTGGTAAAGCCGACACCACGTGCAAACGGTAATCGGCGAACCAATGGCAGCTGACCACCCTCAAAGTACGGGCCTTTGCCGCCACCAGAGCGAGCGCCTTGCCCTTTGGTGCCGCGTCCGGCTGTTTTGCCGGACCCCGCGCCATGCCCACGTCCCACGCGTTTGCGAGACTTGGTACTGCCGGGAGCCGGTCGTAAATCATTCAATTTCATTGTCAATACCTCCGTAAAGCCGATTAGGCATCGACTTCGTCCACTTTCAGCATATGAGAGACTTTGTTAATCATGCCGCGGATTACAGGTGTATTACTGCGCACCACGGTCTGCCCCATTTTTCGCAAGCCGAGCGACTGAACCACCAGTTTTTGCCGCTTGGAATAACCGATGGGGCTTTTTACCAGTGTCACTTTCAACTTTTTATCAGTCATTCTTTCTACTCCAGAAGGGCTGTACTTGGCTTACCGGCACACCCCGCCGACGCGCAACATCTGCCGGGTCTTGCATATCGGTTAAGCCTTTCATTGTGGCTTTCACCACGTTCAAAATATTGGCGCTCCCCTGGCTTTTGGTCAGAATGTCGCGGATACCCGCGGCTTCGACCACCGCACGAACGCCGCCACCCGCGATAACACCGGTACCGGGCGAAGCCGGTTTCAAGAAAACCTGAGCCCCTGCCTGACGAGCGGTAATTTCGTGCGGAATGGTGGTTTCAATCATGGGGATACGACGCATGGTGCGGCGCGCACGTTCTGAGGCTTTGCGAATGGCTTCGGGTACTTCGCGGGCTTTACCCACCCCAATGCCGACGCTGCCTTTGTTGTCGCCAACCACTACCAACGCGCGAAAGCTGAATCGCCGGCCGCCTTTGACCACTTTCGCGGTACGGGCGATGTGCACAACGCGTTCGTCGAGTTCTTCTATTGCATCTTCAAATTCACGTTTTACCATTATCCCTCCAACATTGGTGTTCGGCATTAAGCCGCCGCACACCGTTTGGGTTCCGTTCGGTTAAAATTTCAGTCCTGCTTCTCTCGAAGCGTCTGCCAATGCTTGTACACGTCCCTGGTATTTAAACCCACCCCGGTCGAAAACCACTTTGGTTATACCGGCTTCCAGTGCGCGTTCAGCAACCAGTTTGCCAACAATTTTGGCCTGTTCGGTTTTGGTTTTACCGGCGACCAACTCTTTTGCACTGCGATCGATGCTGGATGCCGAGGCAAGGGTTACGCCCTTGGTATCGTCAATCACTTGCGCAAAGATGTTGTCCAAACTGCGATAAACATTCAGTCGCGGGCGTTCCGGCGTGCCGAACACGGTTTTGCGCACGCGAGCATGGCGCTTTTCTCGAGCAAGACGTTTTTTTAATCGTTTTGCCATTTTTACTCTCCAACTTCTCTATGATTATTTTGCCTTGCCAGCTTTACCAGCTTTGCGCCGGACGGTTTCGCCTTTATAACGAATACCTTTGCCTTTATACGGCTCGGGCGGGCGCACGCGGCGGATACGAGCGGCGACTTCACCAACCATCGCTTTGTCGATGCCTTTTACGGCAAAAGCACGTCCACCTTTTTCAACTTCAAATTCCATATCTGCTTCTGGTTCGAACACAACGGGGTGCGAGTAACCCACACTGAGAACCAGGTTTTTTCCTTCCATTACGGCACGATACCCGACACCTTCAATTTGAAGTTCGCGGGTAAAGCCCTGGCTCACACCGACGACCATGTTGTTAATCAGGGCGCGTACCAGTCCATGCAGGGCACGATGGTGTCGCTGGTCGGTGGGACGGGAAACTTTTACCTGATTATCTTCGAGTTCCACCGAAATTTCCGGCGAGAAACTTTGGCTCAGTTGCCCTTTGGGACCTTTTACGGTAACTTCGTTATTTTTGATGGTAACGGTAACGCCATCTGGAAGGGGAATTGGGATTTTTCCGATTCTAGCCATTTTTATTTACCCCCTTACCACACGTAGCACAGTACTTCGCCGCCGACGCCCAGTTTTCGGGCTTTGCGACCGGTCATCACGCCCTGCGGCGTGGTGAGGATTGCAACACCCAGCCCACTGCGCACCCAGGGGATTTTATTGCGCTGTGTGTAAACCCGACGCCCGGGTTTGCTCACGCGTTTTAATCCACTGATAACCAGTCGGGGATGGCGTTCGTTGGTGTACTTTAAGGTGATTTCTAATGTTTTTTGCGGTGTGGTCGGTTTTACGTTAAAACCTTTAATGTAACCTTCGTCCAGTAAAATCTGGGCGATGGCTTCCAGCATCTTCGAGCTGGGCATTTCCACACGTTTTTTCTTTGCCATGCCGGCGTTCCGAATTCGCGCCAACATATCGGCAATCGTGTCTGTTACAGGCATACTACTGTTCTCCTTTGCAAGTAAGCAGTATCAGGGTGCTGACTTACCAACTTGATTTGACAACTCCCGGAATTTGGCCTTCATTCGCCATTTCGCGGAAGCAGATACGGCACAGATCGAACCGTCGCATGTAAGCGCGGGGACGACCGCAGCGGCTGCAGCGGTTTCGAACGCGGGTGGGATATTTGCGCTTTTGTTCACGGTTGATCATCGATTTTTTCGCCATAAACGGTTAACTCCTTTTTACAAAAGGCATGCCCAACAAATCGAGCATTCGACGCCCTTCTTCATCTGAATTAGCAGTGGTCACGATGGTTACTTCCATCCCCCGAACTTTGTCTACTTTATCGTAGTCAATTTCGGGCCAAACCAATTGCTCGCGGAACCCCAGGGTGTAATTCCCGCGTCCGTCGAAACTATTCGGAGAAATCCCCCGAAAGTCGCGTTTTCGCGGCAATGCCACGCTCACCAGCCGGTCAAAAAAGTCCCACATTCGGCGCCCCCGCAGGGTAACTTTTACGCCGATGGGGTTTCCGGCGCGCAGCCGGAAGGTGGCAATTGATTTTTTCGCTCGCGTGATAATCGGTTGTTGACCGGTTATTTTGCGAATATCTTCCACAGCACTTTCAAGATATTTGCTGTTTTGAAGCGCTTCACCAAGCCCAACATTGACTACAATTTTTTCCATTTTGGGAACTTGCATAACGTTTTGGTAGCCAAATTCGTTCATCAGGGATGGTACCACTTCGGTTTTGTATTTATCTAGCATTCTTGTCATTACGCACCTCAGTCAGTACCGTTTATTCGATGGTAGCACCGCATTGTTTGCACACGCGGTGTTTGACGCCATCTTCAATTTGAATCCCCACCCGAGTCGGTTCGCCACAGCTGGGGCACACTAACATTACATTTGAAACATGGATCGGAGCTTCAAATTCAATAATCCCGGTTTGGGTTCGGGTTTGGCTCACTGGACGCTGATGTTTTTTAACCATCCGCACCCCGGCCACTACCACCCGGTCTTTGTTGGGGTTGCGTCGGGCAGGCTGTCCGCGGCGAGATGGGTCGTAACCCTTTCGCACGTCCAGAACTTCACCCCGAACACCCAAGTCGTTACCGGCGATTACTTGAACGGTGTCTCCTTTTTTAATCTTTTGCATAACTAAAACTCCTCACGGCTGATAGGTGTTGAACACCGAGTTACAATACTTCTGGCGCCAACGACACGATGCGCATAAAGCCTTTTTCGCGCAATTCACGCGCAACAGGGCCAAAAATGCGGGTGCCTTTTGGCGAGCGGCCATCGTTGTCCAACAACACAGCTGCGTTTTCATCAAATCTGATATACGAACCATCACGGCGACCGGCTTCTTTTTTAGTACGTACGATTACGGCTTTGACGATATCGCCTTTTTTCACACTGCTGTGCGGCGCGGCTTGTTTTACCGTGGCGGTAATCACATCGCCCAAACCACCGTATCTACGTTTTGAGCCGCCGGTTACCTGGATACACAGAATTTCTTTCGCCCCTGTGTTATCCGCAACTTTTAATCTGCTCTCTTTTTGAATCATTGTGCTCTCCCAAGATTTTTCTACCGAGCCTGCACTATTGCTGAGCGCGCTCTAGAATTTCAGTCATCACCCAGCGTTTTTCTTTGCTCATCGGGCGAGCCTCGATGATTTTTACGGTATCGCCCATGGCTGCCGCATTTTGTTCGTCGTGGGCTTTGTATTTTTTGCTGCGGCGGATGACTTTTCCGTACAAGGGATGGCGTTTGGTGCGACTGACACTCACCACAATTGTTTTGTCCATTTTGTCACTGACGACACGCCCAACCAGCGTTTTTCGATTTTCTTTTGCCATATTACACCTCTTACCCTTGCGCCTTTTGGCTGGCCACGGTCTTCAAGCGAGCGATATCTCGTTTGACCACTTTTACTCGGTTGTAGTCTTTCAGTTGTTTGTTTACCAACTGAAAACGCAGGTTAAACAATTCTTGGTATGCTTCTTCAAGTTTTTGTTCAATTTCTTCCAGCGAAAGTTCTCTGATTTCATTGGCAAACATTATTGCACCCCCTGACGCGTGATAAACTGGGTCTTAATAGGGAGTTTATGGCTCGCCAACCGCATGGCTTCTTTCGCCACATCTTCGGGCACGCCCGACAATTCAAACAAAATGCGCCCCGGTTTTACGACAGCGGCGTAAAATTCCACATTCCCTTTGCCGCTTCCCATACGGGTTTCGGCTGCTTTTTGGGTAATGGGTTTGTCGGGGAAAATTCTAATCCAAAATTTCCCGCCACGCCGAATGTAACGGACAACCGCCCGGCGTGCCGCTTCGATTTGCCGGCTGTTAATCCAGGCCGGTTCCAGTGCTTGCAGCGCATAATCGCCAAAGGCGATGTGTGTGCCGCGACCGGCTTTGCCTTTCATTCTGCCGCGCATTTGCTTTCGATACTTAAATCTTTTTGGCATTAACATGGTTATCTCTCCTGCAGCGAGCTACGATGCGCTGTACGCCCCGCTGATTTCTTCTTTCGATTCCGGCAGAATATCGCCTTTGTATACCCACACTTTTATGCCAATTTTGCTGAATGTGGTCAGCGCTTCAACGTGAGCATAATCGATGTCGGCACGCAGTGTGTGTCGCGGAATTCGGCCTTCGCGCACGGTTTCGCGGCGCGCCATATCGGCGCCACCCAACCGGCCACCAACGGTAATCATGATACCTTTGGCTCCGGATTTCATGGCGCGGCGAACTGCTTGTTTCATAGCCCGTTTATGCGAAATTCGGCGCTCTAACTGCTGGGCGATACTTTTGCCGATAAGGTAGGCATCGGTATCGATGTTGTCCACTTCCAAAATATCGAGGTGGATTTTCTTTTCAGTCAACGCCTCGAGTTTTTTGCGCAATTCATTGACGTTTTGCCCTTTGCGCCCAATCAGGACACCGGGTTTGGCGGTATGAATTTTAATGGAGACCTGACGCGCCACAGGGAGGCGTTCGATTTCTATTTTCGAAATTCCGGCATCATCGTGTTCTTTGCGGATCAGTTCGCGGATGGCACGGTCTTCACCCAATAATGCGGCGTATTCTCGACCTTCGGCGTACCACTGCGCTTGATGATTTTTAACAATTCCCAGACGAAATCCTATCGGATGTACTTTTCGACCCAAGATGACCTCCCTATTCTTTCTCTTCTAGCACGACTGTGATATGAGATGTGCGTTTGATGATGGGTTTCACTCGCCCGCGCGCGCCAAACCGCATTCGTTTTAAGCGCGGACCTTCGTTTGCCCAAATTTTGGCAATCACCAGGTCTTCACCATCCAACCCGAAGTTTTCTTCTGCGTTGGCTACGGCGCTTTTTATTGTTTTTGCCACGGTATGCGCGGCGGCATGGGGCATCAGGCTTAACACCTGTAATGCTTGCACTGCAGGCATGCCGCGCACGGCGTTTACAACTCGACGCGCTTTTAGCGGCGACCCCATCATATATTTTGACACTGCTTGAACTTGAATATCAGCCATAGTTCTTACCTTTTTGTTGAATTAGCGTCGTTTAGACCCTTTTTCTTTTGCGATATGACCACGGAACAAACGGGTTGGCGCAAATTCTCCTAATTTATGCCCGACCATGTTCTCACTGATATAGATGGGAACATGTCGCCGACCGTCGTGCACTGCAATGGTATGTCCAACCATTTGCGGATAGATGGTGCTGGCACGCGACCAGGTTTTGATTACCCGTTTTTCGCCAGAGTCGTTCATCGCTTCGATTTTTTTGAGCAATTTGGGTTCAACGAACGGTCCTTTTTTTAACGAACGAGACATTCTACACTCCTACTTTCGCTTACCGGCGTTTTCCGCGTCGGCGAACAATATATTTATCAGTCACTTTATTACGGCGGGTTTTTGCACCCAACGCAGGTTTACCCCACGGCGTTTTGGGTCCGGGCATCCCAACCGAAGATCGGCCCTCGCCACCACCGTGCGGATGGCTGTCGGGGTCCATGGCGGTACCACGCACACTGGGGCGGACACCCATCCAGCGTTTTCGCCCGGCTTTACCCAGTTTGACGATGTTGTGTTCCACATTGCCAACCACACCGATGGTCGCCATACATGTTTGGCTCACCATACGAACTTCGCCACTGGGCAAACGCAGCTGAGCGTAGGCGCCTTCTTTGGCCAGCACCTGCGCCGATGTACCTGCGGAACGAACCATTTGTCCGCCTTTTCCGGGGTACAGTTCAACATTATGCACTTGCGTACCTAATGGGAT
>JANTHQ010000021.1 GCA_024762375.1 Anaerolineaceae bacterium | reverse complement strand
AATCGAGCATCGGTGCGGGTTCGGGCATTGCGGCGGTTGCTTCCGGTGCGGCGGTTGCCATTTCACCACCGCTTTCAGCCGATGTGGCTGTGGCGGCAGGTTCGGTCGGCGCCGGAGTGGGCGATGGGTTCGGGGTGGGGGTGGGCGGCGCCGGTTTCGGGGTAGGGGTTGCCAGCACAATTTTCGTCGGTGTCGGGCCGCCGGATTGTTCCGACTGCGAACCGGTGTCTGTGCCACCGGATGCTTGGTCACCGCCGGTGGACGATGAGCCGCCACAGGCCGCTAAACTCACCAATAAAATCAAACTTAATGCAAGATATACCAATCGTTTCATTGAATCTCTGTCTCCTTTTGCTCACTGATTTCCAGCATCTCAAATTCTATTATGCAAGTATACGGCAATTGTCAAAAAATGCAATCCGGATACATCTCGCGGCAAAAACCGGCCGCGCCGATTATGCCGGGTGGCGCGCCGCATCGAACACAACCGTTACTGTTGTGCCCGCCGCCACAGTAAATTGCACGGTTCCATGCAGTTGTTTCGCCAGCGAGTGAACCAGTTTCAATCCCAGCGACGGTGAATGCGCCGGGTCAATGTCATCCGGAATACCCGCGCCATCATCGGCGGCTTCCAGCGTGATGCGCCCATCGTTTTCAGCAGCAGAAATCCAGATATTGCCACCATGCCCATTGGGAAACGCATATTTCAAACTGTTTGAAACCAGTTCGTTCACAATTAAGCCACATGGAATGGCAGTGTCAACATCCAGCAATAGTTTTTCGTCAACATTTATGTGAATTTGTGCGTGCGTGCCATACGCCATCCGCAGCGAATCGGTCAGTTGGGCCACATAGTGCCGCAGGCTGATTCGTTTTAGATTTTCAGTTTGGTATAGCAGCTCGTGTACCAGCGCCATCGAACGGACTCTATCCTGCGAATCTTGCAACGCCACCAAAATAGCGGGGTCGTCAAATTGTCGCGATTGCAAATACAGCAGGCTTTTTACCGTTTGCAGATTGTTTTTTACGCGGTGGTGAATTTCTTTCAACAGCACACCCCGCTCTTCCAACGCCGCCGACAAGTCGGCCTCAACCCGCTTTCGCTCGGCAATTTCCGCTTCGGCACGATGAAAGGCTTCTCGGTAGCGCGCCTCGCTGGCTTCCAGCGCACTGCGCCGCCGGCGTTCCATCATGCCGCGCGCCCAATTTACCCACACGGCAATCGCGCCGGACAGCATCGTTATTGATACAACCCGCCAACCAATGTCCTCAAACAATGAAACGTGCTGAAATACTGACACGATATACATCCCAATGACGCTGGCTACCAAAAATACAGTCATCAGCCACGTGGGCAACACAGCCGCGCCGAAAAAGAAAGGAACAATCAAAAAATACAGGCTTTCGTATTTTTGAAACCATACCGCTGAAAAGAATATTCTGACAAACGCCCCAAAAAAGGTAATCGCAAGCGCAGTTGTGAAGTATCCACGCCGCAATAAAATATAGCACCCAAAGAAAACACTGAATGCGATAATATTTACCCACCCCTCCAATTTATCCCTTCCCGGTGTGGTCTGGCTCACCAAAATACCGGCCGGCAGAAAAACTACCAGCGCCACTGCCAAAAGTTTGGCATAATAACGGTTTTCGAACGATTGAATTTTGGGGTTGGGTTCGGTCAGCCAGTACCAAATCCGGCGCAAAGACTGTGGCATGAGGGGTCTCGCTTTTATCGTACACCAGTAGTGGGATCCGCTTTATTTTATTATAACACATCGTTATTTACATCGCATAATTTTGGCGTATCAACTCCGGCTGTGCGGTGTTTATTTTAATGACTGATGTTACGCAATTTAAAATTTGACTCGGATTAACATGTCGGTATACGAAATCTTCCCCCTCCCCCAAATTGGGGGAGGGGGGATACAGGGGGGATGGGGGAAATCGAAAGTACCCGGTTTTTGCCCAAAATTTTGTCATTTTTAATGTTGTCAAATCTCGGGCTGCGTAAGGTAAGTTAATGACAAATGTCATCTAAATTTAAGGATATTTGATACTAACAAAAATTTCATAATAGGTATATTATTAATTGGTAAACCAAGTTACATAATCAAAGGGAGGTAGTGTATGGATCTCGCAGTTGCTTTGGCTCGCTGGCAGTTTGCAGTGACAACGGTGTATCACTTTTTCTTCGTTCCCATCACGTTGGGGCTCTCGGTATTGTTGGCGATTATGCAAACCGCATATTATCGCACCAATAACGAGATGTACAAACAGATGGTAAAGTTCTGGGGGAAATTATTCCTCATCAACTTTGCCATCGGTGTTGCCACCGGGATTGTGCAGGAATTCCAATTTGGGATGAACTGGTCGGAATATTCCCGTATGGTCGGCGACATTTTCGGCGCGCCACTGGCGATTGAAGCTTTGCTGGCGTTTTTCATGGAATCCACCTTCTTGGGGATTTGGGTTTTCGGCTGGGATAAACTTCCCAAAGGCGTGCATCTGGCGTCCATTTGGCTGGTCGCCATCGGCTCGAACCTTTCTGCGCTGTGGATTTTGATTGCCAACTCGTTTATGCAACAACCGGTTGGTTATGTCGTTCGCAATGGCCGCGCAGAGATGACCAACTTTTGGGCACTGGTTTTCAACCCGCACATTTTTGAACAATGGCCGCACGTTTTCTCCGCATCGGTAACGATGGCAGGCTTTTTGGTGATGGGGGTTAGCGCCTACCATTTGCGCCGCAAAGGAAAATTCCACGAGCTGTTCAAAACATCCTTCAAATATGCCGCCATTTATGGCGTCATTGGCGCGATTTTAGTCGTGGTCAACGGGCACGGACAAGCCCAACATATGGTTAAAGCTCAGCCGATGAAAATGGCCGCCGCCGAAGCGCTGTGGGAAACCGAAGCGCCCGCCGGTGAATCAATGTTCGCTATTGTGGACCGCGCTAACCGCCGCAACTTTGTAGACATCAAAGTTCCGGGCGTTTTGAGCTTTTTGGCGCACAACAACTTTACCGACCCGGTACGCGGCATCAACGATATTCAGGCAGAATACGAGCAGAAATACGGGCCGGGCGATTATATCCCGCCGATTACCCTGAGTTATTGGCTGTTCCGCATTATGGTCGGGTTGGGCTTCCTGATGCTTCTCATCGCGCTGTTTGCGCTATATTTAACCGTAAAAGACAAAGTGGATACCTATGACTGGTTCCTGCGTTTGCTGATACCGAGTATTTTCTTGCCAACAATCGCCATATCAGTCGGCTGGATTTTCACCGAAGTTGCCCGCCAACCGTGGGTTGTCTTCGGGCTGATGAAAGTGAGCGACGGCGTATCATTGGCAGTATCGCCTGCAGAACTGTGGATTTCGCTGATTGGCTATATCCTCATTTACGGCGTGCTGATTGTCGCCGATTGGCAGTTGATGGTCAAATATGCCAAAAAAGGCGTCGAAGAGGAAAGCGGCTCACATCAAACCGCTCCGGCACAGGCTTAATTGACAGGCAAAAGATTACTCGGGTAATCCATAGTTTTTAAGGGAGAATATGCAATGGCATTTGATTTAAATACCCTCTGGTTCGCATTAATTGGAGTCTTGTTCACCGGGTATTTTATACTCGAAGGATTTGACTTCGGTGTTGGTATTTTGTTGCCGTTTATCGCCAAAAAAGATGAAGACCGCCGAATGGTTATCAACTCGATTGGCCCGTTTTGGGACGGCAACGAAGTCTGGATTTTAACGGGCGGCGGCGCGATTTTTGCCGCATTCCCCAACTGGTATGCCACGATGTTCAGTGGTTTTTATCTGGCGCTGTTCCTGATGCTTTTTGGGCTGATTATCCGCGCGGTAGCCTTTGAATATCGCAGCAAAAGCACCGAAGCCTCGTGGCGAAACGCATGGGACTGGGTCATTTTTACTGGCAGTTTCATCCCGGCACTGCTGTGGGGTGTCGCGCTGGCAAACATTTTGCGGGGCGTTCCCATTGACGAAACGATGACCTACACCGGCGGATTTTTCAACTTGCTGAACATTTACGCCCTGATTGGCGGGCTCGCCAGCCTGACCGTGTTCACCACCCACGGCGGCATTTTCTTGGCGCTCAAAACCAGCGGCACCGTCCGCGAAAACGCCATCGCCGCCATCAAAAAAGTGGGGCCCGTCGCCACGGTGATGGTGCTACTCTTTGCCGTCGGCGGCTATCTGTTCACCAACGCTTTTGCCGGCCTCGGCGTGAACCCGGGCACAATCCCCATTTTGGCGCTGCTGTCGCTGCTATCGGTGGGTTGGCTCATCAACAACGACCGTTTCGGCTGGGGGTTCATTATGAGTGCGCTCACCATCCTGCTCTCAACCGCATCGGTGTTTATGGCGCTGTACCCCAACGTGATGGTTTCCAGCCTAAACCCCGAATGGAACCTGACCATCTACAACGCCTCATCGAGCCAATATACCCTCACCGTGATGAGTTGGGTCGCACTGATTTTTGTGCCCATCGTGCTCATCTATCAAGGCTGGACATATTACGTTTTCCGCGAACGGTTGACCTCTGAAACCGAGCTGGAATACTGATAGTTACACTACCGCAACTAAAAGGGGCGATACTCCATCGCCCCTTTTTTATTGGAATTGTCATTCATCAATCGTCACACGCCGTGAAAACGCGAAATGCAATTTTTGCAACTCTGCTGCCTTATGTTACCCTGTAATCTCGACCGGTTCTCGACCGGTTATTGGAGATTGTGTGAAACTGAGATTTGCGACCCTGAAACCTTGAACCAAAAACTACCAAACGACCATGTTCAACAAACGTCTATTCCAACAAGCCCAAACCGCCCGCACCGATTTGGCACTCGCCATTGCCAGTAATTTTCTGGTTGGCGCGGTGACAGTCGCACAGGCATATTTTCTCAGCCAGGCCATCGCCCGCGTTTTTCTGCAGCACCAAACGCTCGCCGATGTTGCGACGCTGTTGGTGTGGCTGCTGGCGCTGAGCCTTCTGCGCGCGGGGCTGGTGTGGGGCGGGCAAATTTTCGCCCAGCGAACCGCCGGGCACGTGAAAAACACCCTCCGCGACCGGCTGGTGGCACACGTGATGGCACTGGGCCCCCGCTTCACCGCCGATGAACGCAGCGGCGAATTGGTCAACACCGCCGTGGAAGGTATCGAAGCGCTGGATGCCTATTTCAGCCAATACCTGCCCCAACTTGCCGCCGCAGCGATGGTTCCGCTCACCATTCTGATTTTCGTTTTCCCCAACGATATTCTCTCCGGGGTGGTGCTGCTCGTCACCGCGCCGATTATCCCCGTGTTTATGGTGCTCATCGGCGGCATGGCGGAAGAGATGACCAAAAAACAGTGGGTGCAACTCAGTCGGATGAGCGCCCATTTTCTGGACGTTTTGCAGGGGCTGACCACTCTGAAATTACTGGGACGCAGCCGCGAGCAAATCGAAACCATCCGCGACATCAGCAACCGTTTTCGCGATGCCACAATGGGTGTGCTGCGCGTGGCGTTTCTGTCGGCGCTGGTGCTGGAAATGGCGGCAACCATCAGCACGGCTGTCGTCGCGGTAGAAATCGGGCTGCGGCTGATGTATGCCAAAATGGAATTTCCGCAGGCGCTTTTCATTCTGGTGCTCGCGCCGGAATTTTATATGCCGCTGCGATTGCTCGGCACGCGATTTCACGCCGGGATGGCAGGCACGGCTGCCGCCAAACGGATTTTCGCCGTGCTGGATGTGCCCCTGCCGGAAAT
This sequence comes from Anaerolineaceae bacterium, assembly GCA_024762375.1. Classification (GTDB taxonomy): domain Bacteria; phylum Chloroflexota; class Anaerolineae; order 4572-78; family 4572-78; genus JANTHQ01. Next base: position 6,847 of record JANTHQ010000021.1, on the reverse strand, counting down.
GGCATCGCCGCCGCAAAAAACCATCCCCCGCCGAATGGACATCCGGTTCGAAAATGTCAGTTTCGCGTATGATGACGGCAATCGCCCCGCACTGAACGGCGTTTCGTTCCACATTTCCCCCGGCGAAACGGTGGCGCTGGTGGGGCCCAGCGGCGCGGGAAAATCGACTGTCGCCAACCTGCTGCTGCGATTCATCGCCCCGCAGACGGGCGCAATCACTGTGGATGGCACGCCGCTCGACCGGCTCGATTTGGCTGGCTGGCGCGCCCGGATTGCGTGGGTTCCGCAGATGCCATACCTGTTCGATGCCACCATCGCCGAAAATATCCGGCTGGCGCGCCCCGATGCGCCGCTGCCGGCGGTGGAAAACGCGGCAAAACTGGCGCACGCCGACCGTTTCATCGCCGAATTGCCGCAGGGATACCAAACTCGCATCGGTGAGCGCGGCGCGCGGCTCAGCGGCGGGCAGGCGCAGCGCATCGCGCTGGCACGCGCATTTTTAAAAGACGCACCGTTCCTCATTTTGGATGAAGCCACCGCCAATCTCGACCCCCGGCACGAAAGTGACATTCAAGCCGTCATCGCAACCCTGCTGCAAAATCGCACCGCGCTGATTATCGCCCACCGGTTGAACACCATCACCCGCGCCGACAAAATTTTGGTGCTGCAGCACGGCTCGCTGGTCGAAAGTGGCGCGCACGCCGAATTGCTGGCGCGCGACGGGCTGTACCGACGGCTGGTTTCGGCGTTTGAGGGGGGCGTATGAGCACATTCCGCCGTTTGCTGAGGTTCATCGCGCCGTTCCGCTGGTGGGTACTGCTGGCGGTATCACTCGGTTTTGCCACCATCGGCAGCAGTGTCGGGCTGATGGCAACGTCGGCATACATCATCTCGAAAGCCGCGCTGCACCCCGATATTTCCGTGCTGCAAGTGCCCATTGTCGGCGTGCGATTTTTCGGCATCGCGCGCGGCATTTTCCGCTATACCGAACGGCTGGTGTCGCATCAGGTCACATTCCGGCTGCTGGCAGAATTGCGCGCGTGGTTTTTCAGCGCGCTGGAACCGCTCGCCCCGGCACGATTGCAGCAATTCCGCAGCGGCGATTTGCTGGCGCGAATCGTGGCGGATATCGAAAGTTTGGAGCATTTTTATGTGCGAGTCATCGCCCCGCCGCTGGTGGCGGTGCTCGTCGCCGTGCTGATGTGGGTGCTGATGGCACATTACGCCCTGCCGCTGGCGATTGTCACCGTGCTGTTTTTGGCGGCGGCAGCAATCGGCATTCCGCTGCTGACCCGCTCGCTGGGGCGCGGCGTGAGCCGCTCGGCAGTGGAAACCCGCGCCGAATTGAATGTCGGGCTGGTTGACAGTGTGCAGGGCGTGGCAGATGTGCTCATCAGCGGGCAAGAAAATACCCGGCGCACCACCCTCGCCCGGTTGAGCCAAAAATTGACGGCACTGCAAAACCGGCTGGCGGTGGCAAACGGGCTCAATGCAGCGCTGATGGGATTGCTGACCAATTGGGCGACGCTGGCGGTACTGCTCATCGCCATCCCGCTGGTCAGCCGCGGCGAGTTGGACGGCGTTTTTCTGGCAGTCATCGCGCTGGCGGTCATCGCTGCATTTGAAGCCGTGACCCCCCTGCCGGAAACGTTCACCAATCTGGAAGGCAGTCTCGCCGCCGCCGACCGCCTTTTTCAAGTTGTGGACACCGAGCCGCAGGTGGTTGACCCGCCCGCACCATCGCCGCAACCGGAATCATTCGGGTTGGAAGTGCGCGATTTGCGATTTTCATACCGGCCGGATGACCCACCCGCGCTGGACGGCATCGATTTTTCGCTACCCGAAGGCGGGCGACTGGCGATTGTCGGTTCATCCGGCGCAGGGAAATCCACGCTGGTGAACCTGCTGCTGCGCTTTTGGGCATACCGGCACGGCGAAATTTTGCTCGGCGGGCACGATTTGCGCCGCTACCGCGCCGATGACGTGCGCCGGATGGTCAGTGTCGTTTCGCAGCACACGCATCTATTCAATGCCACCATCGCCGAAAATTTGCGATTGAGCCGCCCCGACGCCACCGATGCCGACCTGATTGCCGCGGCAGAGCAAGCGCAGATTCACACGTTCATTCAATCGCTGCCGCAGGGATACAGCACGTTCATCGGCGAGCAGGGGTTGCGGCTCAGCGGCGGCGAACGCCAGCGGCTGGCAATTGCCCGCGCCCTGCTGAAAAACGCGCCCATCCTCATTTTGGATGAAGCCACATCCAATCTCGACCCGCTGGTGGAACGCGAAATTATGGCAACCATCCACCGGTTGATGCGCGGACGCACCACCCTGATGATTACCCATCGGCTGGTGGGGCTCGATGCGATGGACGAAATTTTGGTACTTTCGCGCGGCAAAATCGCCGAACGGGGCACGCACGCATCGCTGATGGCGGAAAACGGCATCTATCGCAATTTGTGGGATTTGCAGCATCAGGTCGATTTGCTCGATGCGGGCGCGTTGCCCATTGCCCTCACCGACGGTATTTGATATAATGGGGACAGAAACACCTGCATCGCCAAAAACAAGCGTCATCTGCTGAACGACCGATGAAGCGAGAACAACCGATGAAAACACAAAAAACCGAGAATCTGTCTGTTCATTGGCTAGCCAGCCATTTCCGCTGGTTGTGGGTTGCAGTTATGCTGGCTATCGTCATTATCAACCAGCCCCAAGCCACAACCGGATTGGTCGCCTGGCAAATTTTTGTTCCCGCAGGGGGATTGGTCATCAATTTTCTGGTTTTAATGATGCTGCTGCTCGGCTGGTATCCGCGCTGGATGGGCGGGGTTGTCGCGTTTTTGGATACCCTGCTTGGCATCGCTGTGGTGTGGATTTTGGGTGGGCATATGGCGCCCGCGCTGCCAATTTTGCTCTTCCCGGTCATCACCGCAGCCATCACCCTTTCTCCCGAAACGGGGCTGCTGCTCACTGCCGTGCCAATCGCGCTGGCATACGCCATCTCAATCATCGCCAACAATGATATCCAACTGAACAGCCTGCTCAAAGTGGCAACCGATTTGACCGCCATTTTTGGTGCGGGTGTGTTGGTGGGATATCTGGCGCAAAAACTGGTGCAAAGCGAAACCGAAACCGCGCACGCCGAAATAAAATCGCTGCGGGTGGAAGCCGAACGCGCCAAAGCCATCTATGAAATGGCGAACACGCTCAGCTCCACCCTGAATTATCACAATGTGCTCAACGCAATGGTCGAACTGGCGCAACTCGCGCTCGCCGAAGCAGATGGCGGCTCGGAAGAAAGTGCATCGGCGGCAGTGGGCATGGTACTGCTATTTGAAGAAGATGACGTGCTCGGAAAATTACGGCTCGTTTCCGGGCGAAATATCCCCCGTCACGATGAAGGCAAGCGCGTTTCTGCCAAAGAAGGTATCTTGGCGCAAATTGTTTACAAAGCCGAAGCCATCGTCGGCAATAATGTGCAGCACGACCCGATGCTGAAAAATTTCATCGCCATCCAAAATTGTAATTCGGTGGTGGGTGCGCCCCTGCGCGCCGGATTCGATATGTACGGGGTGGTGCTATTCGCCCATCCGCAAAAAAATATGTACACCAAATCGCACGCCGATTTGCTGACTACTTTCTGCAATCAGGCGATCATCCCCCTGCAAAATGCCCAACTTTACGCCGATTTGGAACGCGAACAGCGCAAGTTGCTGGAAAAAGAAGCGCAAGCCCGCCGAGAACTGGCTCGCAATTTGCACGATGGCCCCACACAGGCCATTTCGGCGCTGGCGATGCGGCTGAATTTCATCCAATTGCTGCTGAAAAAAGAAGGCTTGACGGAAAAAGCGCTCGATGAACTGCACAAAATGGAAGAAATTGCTTTGCGTGCAACCGATGAAATTCGCACCATGCTTTTCACGCTCCGCCCGATTGTGCTGGAAACGCAGGGGTTGCCGGCCGCACTGAAACAGTATGCAGCCCGGCTGGAAGATTTGCATGGGCTGGATATCAAATTAGACATTCAAAATTATTCCGGACAGTTGAATACCGATACCGAAGGGGTCGTTTTCACCATTATTGAAGAAGCGGTGGGAAATGCGCGAAAATATGCCGGCGACAGCACCATCGAAATCCATCTGGCGGCAAAAGACGACCGTGTGACCGCTGCGGTTGTTGACCACGGGCCGGGTTTCGATGTGGCGGCGGTAAAAGCCAGTTACGACCAGCGCGGCAGTTTGGGGTTGCTCAATATGGAAGAACGGGCACAAATGGTCGGCGGTTTGTGCCAGATTCAATCGGTAAAAGGCAAAGGCACCACGGTGTATATCGAGGTTCCCGTTGACGGGCAATAATATGTCTCCTCTCGTGCTACTCGCGGCGCTCGGCGGACTTTCCATTTTCGTCGCCATCGAGGCCGTTTGGCTCCACCACCGCATTTTGCCGGAAAGTGTTCGCCGCCGGTTGGAGATACCTGCCGTGCGCGGCTCGTTGCTTGCCATTTATGCCATCGGTTTTCCGTATTTTGCGCTAACGAGCGGCCTTGTTCCGGCCCGATTTTTGGGCTTGCGCGGTTGGGATACGCTGGCTTCAGCCTTTTTCCCGCAGCCAGTATCACAATTCTTGCCCAATTTTTTCATCGCTGTGGGAGACACACTTTATCTGTGGCTCTCCGATTTTGGCTCAATCATCACCACATTTTCAATTTTGGGCGGTATGTTCATCCTCTTTTTGACCATGCTGCGCAAAGGCACGCCCATTACCGCCATACACCGGCCATCGGCATTTGAAACATTGTTCGATGCGGTGCACTGGGGTTTTTACCGCGCAGTTTTATGGCGATTGATGGGAAATTTATACCTGTCGGTGTTGGGTGGGATACTGCTGGTGGCGCTGGAATGGATTGCCGTGGCGCGCGCCGGGCGGCTCTCCGGGCAGGAAAACCGCCGTTTTGTTTTGCGGTTCGCGCTGGGGTTGATTGGCGGCATCGCGTTTATTTTTGCGCCGAATCTGTGGCTGGTCGGCGTGGCGCAGTGGGTTTTATGGTGGGCGATTTTTCTGGCGGGGCGGCTGTGGCAGCCCCAACCATCAACCGCCGGTTAAGCTTCGGGTGGCTGCGATAAAAGCGGCATCGTAAACGAAAATACAGTCCCTTTGCCCACATCACTTCTTTCGACCCAGATTTTTCCGCCGCAACGCTCGACAATCCCTTTGACAATTGACAGCCCCAGCCCAATCCCTTCGTGATGGCGATTGAGCGAACTCTCAACCTGATAGAAACGGTCGAAAATCCGGCTAAATTCGGATTGAGGAATGCCGATGCCCGTATCTTCCACCGAAATTCGCACCGTTTGACCGTTGACCCCCGCCGAAACTCGAATATCCCCTGCCTCGGGGGTGAATTTTATCGCGTTGCTCAACAAATTGGTCAGCACCAATTCCAAACGCTGCGGGTCGGCGAAAAATGACGGTATATCTGCCGGTATATCCAGCGTGAGCCGGATATTTTTTTTGCGAGCGAGCATAGCCATATCGTCAATGGTTCGCTGAATGAGCGGCCCCAATTTAATTGGCCTGTATTCCAACTGAATCTCACCACTTTCGATATTCCGCATATTCAGCAAATCGTCAATCAGGCGCTGCAAACGCCCGGCATTGCGCACGATGGCGTCCATATATTCGCGCAGGGCGGGGTTTGCCTCTTCAGAAGCGACACTGGCATACCCCATTAAAATCGCCAGCGGTGTGCGAAGTTCGTGTGCCGCCACATTGATAAACTCACTTTTCAAATGGTCGAGCGATTTTAACTGGTCATACGCCAGTTGCAAATCCTGAAACAACCGGGCATTTTCGTAGGCTGCGGCAACCTGTCCGGTCATGACCCCCACAAAATTTTGCTGGCTGAGTGAAAATCCACCGTTGTTTTTAAAAAGTACCAACACACCATGCAATTTGGATTGTCCGGCAATCGGGGCAGACATAGCACTGCTGACGCCCAAATCGTGCAAGATGCGCCGCACATTCGGTTCATCGGAGGTGCTCGCCTCGGCATACAGCGGAATATCACGCGCTCGAACAGCAATTTCCAATCCGCGCTCTTCGATGATAGCCAATTGATTGGGGGTCATAAACTGGTGATGGTGCAAAATAAAATCGCCGGAAGGTTGGACCAGATACAACGCCACGCTATCGGCACCCACCTCTGAGATGGACAGGCCCGAAACTTTTTTGAGCAACGTGTCGGTATCGGTGGTGGTCATCAGCATTTTATTGAATTCAAATAATGGCAATAGCGATTTCAGCCGGATATTTTCCTGCCGCAACCGTTCTTTTTCAAAAGCACGGTCAATGGCCATCGTCAGTTCTTCGGGGGCAAATGGTTTGATGACAAATTCATCAATGCCCAGCCGCAATGCTTTGATGGCGGTTTCCATTGTGCTGAAGCCGGTCATCGTGATGCACATAATATCCGGTTGGATTTTTTTGACTTCTTGCGCAGTTTCAAGTCCATCAATACCGGGCATTTTGATGTCGGTCAGCAGTAAATCAAAGTGTTTCTCTTCGGCCACTTGAATGGCTTCGAGCCCACTGTGAACCACTGTGACATCGTATTTTTTGCCCAAAATCCGCCGGCAAACATCTAAAATATAGAGTTCGTCATCGGCTACTAAAATTTTTTCCATCGTTTGCGCCTCAATATGGAAAGTATTGTTCCAACCCTGTGGATAGTATAAGTCCAGTTACAGGCTCTGTCAATCTCCCATCGCCCGAAATCAGCGTAAAATTATTGACCCACGTTACGCAGTTTCAAGTTTGATGAAAATTAACATTTGAGAATACA
>JANTHQ010000020.1 GCA_024762375.1 Anaerolineaceae bacterium | reverse complement strand
CCTCCCTTTTAGGGAGGGGGGAAATAATCCCCTCCCCCCAAAGGGGAGAGGGTCAGGGAGGGGGGAAACAATTCGCCCTGCTCGGACTCATCGGTGGACTGCTGACGCTCACCCGGCCGGAAGGAATCGGGCTGGCGGGGTTGGTCGGGCTGGCAATTCTGGCGGAACAAATTTCGCGGCGGCAACTTTCCATCCCCCAATTGCTGGCGTTCGGCGCGGGGGTGGCACTGCCGCTGATTCCGTATTTCGCGTTCAATTTCATCACCAGCGGATTGATTTTCCCGAACACATTTTACGCCAAACAGCGCGAATATGCCATCCTGCTGGAAAATCTCCCGCTGTGGAAACGCTGGCTGTCGGTGGCGGGCGTGCAATTTATCGGCGGGCAGATGATACTGCTGCCGGGCGCGATTTTCGGGCTGTGGCAGGCATTTCGGCAGAAAAAAACGGCGCTGATGGTTGCCGGGATTTGGTGGCTGGCGGATGTGGCGCTGTATGCGGTGCGGTTGCCCGTCACATACCAGCACGGGCGATATGAAATGCCCACCCTGCCGTGGCTGCTATTTTTCGGCGTGTGGGGCACGGCGCACCTGTTGCGCCCGAACCACCGTGCAATATGGGCGCGGGTGCTGAGCCGCGCAGCGATACTTTCGGCGGGCGCGGCGATGGCGGCATTTGTGCTGCTCGGCGCGCAGAGTTACGCCAACGATGTGACGTTCATCGACACAGAAATGGTGAAAACGGCGCACTGGCTGGCGGAGAACACCCCGCCGGACACGGTCATCGCCGCGCACGACATCGGCGCGATTGGGTATTTTGCCGAACGCCCGCTGGTCGATTTGGCGGGGCTCATCACGCCGGATGTGATTCCGTTCATTCGGGACGAAGCGCGATTGCTGGCATTTTCGCGGGCGGCGGGGGCGAGCTATCTGGTCACATTTCCGAGTTGGTATCCGCAGATGACGGCATCGCTGCCGGAAGTGTATCGCACCGGTTCGGCATGGGCGCAAGCACATCATCACGACAATATGGCGGTGTTCAAAATTTCCGCTGAGTAATGAGCAATTATCAGATGTGAAATACAAATTGTTAATTGCTAATTGCCAATTGCCTGTGGTATACTACTTTTGTACTACGGAGCGAATGAGATGTCCAACGCAGATGCGCCATTGCAACAACTCACAGACGAGACGGCAGCCGCGCTGGCAGAGAGCCAGCGAGCGTTATCGGCATTGGCAAAAAAGTTGGCAGAAATCCCCGATGCGCCCGCCGACATCGCCCGCCAAACAGACATTTTGCTGGCGGAGCACCGGCAACTGCTGGCGTTACTTTCCGGCAACGGCAACCATAACCACGCCGATGTACCGCTATCGAGCGTGCAATTGCTGCAATGGCAGGAAGAGGAACGCGCCAAAACTGCCAAACGGCTGGAAGACACCGACGGCCAATTGCTGGCAAACGCCGTTTTCGAACTGGCGGCGGTGAAAAATTTACTTTTGGACGACAGCCATCGCGATGCAGTGATGGCCGGGATTGACGCCCTTCAGCAGGAATTGGAAGAAGGGTTGGCAAACCTGCGGTTTTTGGTGGCAGATTTGGAACCCGGCACGGTACTGGGGAATTTCGGATTGGTTGCGGGCTTGCGGCGTTACTTGGAAAAGTTTCGGCGGCACACAGGACTGGACACTGATATTCAGGTGCAAACGCTGGTTGAACCCCTGCCCTATATCATCGAAACCGCAATTTTTCGCGTCATTCAAGAAACACTGCACAATATTGCACAGCACGGCAACGCCAGCATGGTGCAAATTACTGTCGCAGAAAAAGACGGCAATTTGGAATTTGTCATCCGTGACGATGGCGTTGGATTTTCGGCCAATTTAACCAACCATCCACGCCGACAACTGGGGCTGGTCAGCATCACCGAAATTGCGAATTTACTGCACGGCTCCATTCAAATTAACAGCGAAGAGACTAGCGGGACCGAAGTAATTCTTTCAATCCCGTATCCCAAATTTTAGTATCCGGTTGGGAGGGACACATTTTATGGCAACCAGTATCATGCTCGTCGATGACCATCCTCTGTTTCGGCAGGGGTTGCGCCGTGTGCTAGAAGCACAAGAAGATTTTAACGTCATTATGGAAGTGGCAGACGGCGAAGAAGCACTGCGGCTGGCAAAACAGCTCAACCCCGATGTAATCCTGCTCGACATCAACTTGCCACATTTAAATGGTCTGCAAATTACCCGCGAGCTGAAACAATCGCACCCCCAAATTGCCGTGATAATGTTGACCGCATACCACGATGATGAGCAAATTTTCCACGCCATCCGTGCCGGCGCCGCAGCATATTTCCCCAAAGATGTGACCCCGCGCCGATTGGTGGACGCGATTCGGCAGGTTAGTCAAGGCAATTATGTGATTGACGACGCCGTGCTCGACCAACCGGAAGCCGCCAGTTGGATTTTACAGCAATTTGACCATGTGGCATACGTTGACGGCGAACCCAACCAGATGTTTGCGCCCCTTTCGCCGCGAGAGATGGAAATTTTACAGCACATCGCCAAAGGCGAAAGCAATAAAGAAGTGGCCTACGAATTGGGCATCAGCCGTCAGACCGTAAAAAATCACATGACCAGCATTTTGCGGAAACTGGCCGTAAACGACCGCACACAAGCCGCACTCTACGCCGTCAAACGTGGTTGGATCCGCTTGCAAGACGAAGAAAGCCAGAGTTAAACGGTAGAGGAAAAACCGCATGATGGATTCACAAACAACACCCGAAGAAACCCCGTCGGAAATCACCTTCGCGCAAGTAATTGAAGAAGCTGAAACCGAGTATCAGCAAATTCAAAATGAAATGCGCGAAATTTCGATGCTCATTCGCCAAAGCGCCGACGAAGTGGAAAACTTATCGCAGCGAAACGCGCAAATCAGCAACCGGTTGCGTTTGATGGAAAGCAATATCGACACGATGCCCCGTGAAGATATTCAGGAAATTTATCGCAACGCGCAGGATACACAAAGCCGTTTGTTTATGATGCGCGGGCAGGTAGAGCAACTGCAGGGCAAACAGCAATATCTGGAACGCTACGCGAATCATCTCAAACACATCATCGACAGCTACTACCAACGCGAAAATGTATCCGAAAGCGGCTTGCCGACCAACCCCGGCGCGAATATCACCGCCGCCAGCAGTATGATGAATATTATCAACGCCCAAGAGCAGGAACGGCTGCATTTGTCGCGGCAACTGCACGACGGCCCGGCGCAATCGCTGACCAATCTCATTCTGCAAGCGGAAATTGTGGAGCGACTGTTCGACAAAGACCCGTCACGGGCACGAAACGAGCTGGGCACGCTAAAAGACGCAGTCAACGAAACGTTTCAAAAAATCCGAGAGTACATTTTCCAACTGCGCCCTATGATGTTGGACGATTTGGGCGTTATTCCCACCCTGAAACAATATGTGCAGGAATTTGAAAACACCCATGAAAATCTGGCTTGCCATTTGCTGGTGGCCGGCAGCGAACGGCGATTACCCGCACACATCGAAGTTACGCTATTCCGCGTGATTCAATCCCTGCTGAACAATGTGGCTGACCATGCCCATGCCACCGAGGTCAACATCAACATCGAATTGCAGCGCGACCGTGTTTCGGCCACCATCACCGATAACGGTGACGGTTTTGATGTCGAAGAAGCGATCGCCGAAGCACCCAAACAGAAACACATGGGCATCATCAGCATGCAAGAACAGATAACCATGCTCCACGGCGAAATTGCATTCGACAGTGAACCGGGACGCGGCACAACCGTATCGCTGTGGCTGCCGACCGAGTAGATTTTCAAACGGGGTGGTATGCGATACCGCCCCGTCCCCATCCCCTTTCAGCAAAATTTTCCGCAATATCAGGGAATCCCTCATAGAAAAACCATCCGTTTTGGTATATGCTGATGGTGTAGAATTGGCTCAAACTCGATGCCAACCGCTGTAACTATTGGAAACAGAGGCAACCGATGGGACATCTTAAAAACCGTGGACAAGGTTTAGTTGAATTCGCACTGGTGCTGCCCGTGCTGGTTTTAATTTTTCTGGGTATCGCCGAAGGCGCACACGTCATTCAAGCATATATTGCTGCCCAAAACGCAGTCAAAGATGCTGCTCGTTACGCCGTTTCGGGGAAACCACTGAATGCCACCGGCGATCCGTGGACAATGCCCGCCGACCAGCGGGTCGAGCGCATCAAACAAGTGGCAATCAAAAGCTCCGCCGGCACCGCATACACCCGCGTCATCACCGATGTGACACAATATGACACGTTTTTGGACCGCTCCACCTGTGATGCCACCTGCGCCGGCGTGCTCGGTATTCGGGTGGACTGGATTGAATACGATGTTGACGGCAACGAGCGGGTGGTGCAGGCCAACCACCCCGGCATCGAAGGGGCAGACGTGCGGATAAGCCTCTATCACAACGTGGCTCTCTTCGACCCGATTTACGCCGCCATGGTTCCGGACGGCTATTTCACCATTCAAGCATCCATCGTGATGCGGAATGAGGGCGGCCAGCCCATCACGGGAGCCCCACCACCATTTGAAGAGGGCGGCGGCGGAAATCCCGGAAGTGGCAGCGGCGGGCCAAACACCAGCCCGCTCCTCGAAATTCAGGACGGGCAAAGCCACCCTGCGGGCGAAACCGTTTACATCCGTGTGCGCCAGCATGATATCAACACCAACTACGAAATTTATGTGGATAATTTACTGGTTGGCCCCGTCACCACCGACTCGCAGGGCAATGGTATTGTCGCCTACACCATCCCACTGAATAAACCGGTTGGCACGTACACCGTCGAATCGCGCGCACTGGATGGCACGCAAATTGCGACTACATTTTTAACGGTCACGCAACCGGTACTGCCCACCATCATTACCAACGAAGATATTTTACCATTTGGCAGTGTGCTGACATATACGCTCATTTCACACGCACCGCTGACCAACTATAATATCGACCTGCAAAAAGATGGGTCAACCGTTGCCACTTTGAACCCGCTGTCCACCGATGACTTCGGGCAGTCGGCCTTCCCCGCCAGTTATGAATCATACACCATTCCGAACAACGGCTCATTTGCCGAGGGAACATACGTCATTCGCAGTGTCAACGCCACCAGCAGCACCGTTGCCGCCACACGCACACTCACCCTGCGGCAGGGATGCATCAAAATAAACCAGGGCAATTGCGGCGAGCAAGTGACCACACCCAATGGTATTTATTTGAACATTCTGGTACAGAAACACTCACCATATCGAGACTATATCATCAAATTGCACAATGTGGATACCGGCGCAGACACTATCATCCAGCCGGCACAATCCACCGATGCCTTCGGGAACATTTATCTGGTATACGCCCTGTCGGATACACTGCCCGATGGTAATTACGCTATCCAAACCGAAGATACCGAATTCCCCGGTACAGTCATTGCGCAAACATCGCTGGTGGTCAGCACCCCGCCAACACCGTTCATCGCGGTAGTGGGTGGTTACAGTTGGCCCGCCGGCAGCACCATCGAATTCCAACTGCGCAATCACGACCCGAACACCCAATATGACATCTTCTGGGAAGACCAGTTGATCATCGCCGACGCGACCGCCACGACCGACGCCAACGGATTCCTGTCGCTGCGATATACTATCCCATATAGCACCCCGCAGGCATTCGATTACACGCTGCAATCGAAACCGCATGCCACCAACCCCACACCGGGAGGCTACACGGCACAAAGCCCGGATATCGAAGTAATACCCAACCCATACTTGAGTATCGCGCAGGGGAATACCCAAGTGCCCGGCGCGCCGGTAACCGTGGAATTGCACAACCACAACATCAACAACCAGTATTATGTGTATGTGGAAGAAGAAGGTTCAACATCGCCGGGGCGGCCACTGCCGTTTAACCCCGTCACCACCGATGGCGTCGGCAACGGCTCTATTCGTTACGACATTCCGGCCAATCTGACACCCGGTTCGGTGGTGACTGTCACATCGTATCTCGACAGCCAATCGCCGATTACCCCCACCGCACAAACCGTCATCCAACTGCTGGCAGCCGATTTGCAGGTGCTCAGCATCGAAACGCCTGCCGTACCCACATTTAACGCCGAGATGCCGATTACCGTCACCATCGTCAACCGCGCCCCGGTCACCATCACCCACCGTTCATTTGATGTCGATTTGTATCTCGACCCCCCCACCCCACCCGATTTGGGGCGGGCACTCCCACCGGGCGACCAGAAAATCTGGCTGCAACCGCCGTTGGCATACAGCGAAACTCGCACATTTACCACCACATTGGCGGTATATGGCGCATACGACCACAACCTGTGGGCGCGCGCCGACACTTCCAACCGCATTCCCGAAGGCCCGGATTGCGATACCAACCCATCCAGCAACGAATGCAACAACTTGCTGTCAACCACCATCACCCCGCCGACATGTTTGCTGGAATACGATGGTTCGGCATTGACAAATTTACAGCCTTACGGCGACACCGATTTGAGCCAGCCCGCGCCAACATCAGACACCTTGCGCCTGTTGACCACCGGCAGCACCACTTGGCAAATAAGCGATGACAGCAACGGCGGGTTTTTCTACGCCTATCGTGATTTGGCATTTACCACATCCAACGATTTCGAGGTTGTTACCCGCATTACGTCTCAAGACCCCAATGCCACCAAATGGGGTATCGAAATTCGGCGGGCCGCGTGGAATCGTGCTCCAAAACTCGATTGGGGCTACCATCGAAATTGGAACGGACTGCAATACCAAAATATTGTGCGCCGCAACGCCAGCGGTATTCAGCAGGCAACATATTCCAGCAATGGCGATTATCCCACGCCACATCCTTCTGCCACCCCGATTTGGCTGCGAGCGCAACGGGTGGGCAACAACATCACGCTTTATTATTCTACCGCCAACAGCAGCACCCCACCCACATCGTGGACAACCGCCGACACGGTCACCAACAATCGACTGGTAAATAACCATCATACATTGGTTGGGCTGTTTGCCGCGTCTTACAACGATACACTCACCCCATTTGATGCGCTGTATTTCCGCGTGTGTGCCCCGAATTGCACCAATCCATCCGACATTGATTACACCCCCAACATCGATGGCACGGTTGACGCCGGGTGGAGCACACGCGCCTATGGCGATGCCAGCAACCCGACTCCATCATTTTTAGAGGTAGTGGGCAACAGCGGTTCATACGTGCCATTTACATACGACTCATCCACCACACTCATCACCATGAACAACAACGGCTCAAACCCCACCCAGTCTGATGATGCCAACGGCGGCGAGTTGTATGCCTACCACACCGTTTCCGGCAATTTTGATGTACGGGTGCGTGCCGTGTCGCAAAGCGCGTATGAAGATGGCAGTTCATTGCCCAACTACGCTAAATTCGGGCTGGAACTGCGCGCCAGCGTCGATTCGGATGCGGACAAATTGCTGTGGGCCTCAACGCATAACCACGACCTGCAATATGTGTACCGAGAAAGTGGCTCCATCCAACACGACGAAGACATCGGCAACGCCAACCGGCCGGTTTGGCTGCGTGTGGTGCGCACCGGCAACGATTTTACCTTATACTATTCTTATGACACAGCCAACCCACCCACAAACTGGGTTGAACAGACAACCGTTTCGTTAAACCAAATGCCCGATAATATTCTGGTGGGTACATTCAACGCCTCGTACAGCGACCATCTGAAGAACACCGTCACTCTCGACAACTATCACGTTTGTGTGGCCCCGGCCGGCGCCGAAAGTTGTGGCGCCGTGCGAGAATCGAGCGGGCTGGTGGTCATTGACGCCATCAACCAAACGGCGAATAACCCCGGTTCAAACGGTAACAGTTGGGAGGCTACCACCCGAAGCGGGCACAACGGGTATACTGTTCCCAACGGCAACGGTAACTATTATTCCTTCAGCACCGATGCGCCGGAATTACAGTATCAGGTTGATGTGACCAACCCCGGCACATACTATGTGTGGGTGTTGGGGTATGCGGCAGGTGGCGGCGACAACAGCGTTTTTGTCGCATTGACCGGGGCAACGCCATCACACAACTTAACGTTTGGCACATATGGAAGCCTATCATGGTCAAACGACTTGCAGGATACGGCGAACCGAGCATCCATCGACTTTTCTACCGCCGGACGGCAAACCATCAGCGTGTGGCAGCGAGAAGACGGCTTCGAATTCTACCAAATCCTGCTCACCACCGACCCGAATTTCACCCCCGATGCCGGTACCAATTACACCCCGTCGCAATGTTCCGCTGCCGGAATCCCCGACCCGCCGCCGGGCTTGCTCTCGTGCCAATCGGCCATCCAAAACGGCGATTTTGAAAGCGATGACCTGATGTCGCTGTGGCACTATGCCGGAATTTCCGAGCAAGTAACCCGCACCAGCGTACCGCACTATTTTGGTGTGGGACAAAGTTTCAGTATGTTGTTGCCCGCCACCGAAATTTCCGGCCTGCCGCGTCATCCGTGGATATACCAGGAATTTGATATGCCCGGTTGGGTCATCACCCCCACCGTTAACGGCGGCACTAGCCTAAACCTGACTCTGCACACCGCCGTCAACCCGGAAGGGGTGGACGACCCCGACCCGCTGTTCGTGTCGCTGCAAGACCAGACCGGCAGTACCCTGACCGAATTTACGCCCATCACTATCACCACCGGGGCAACACCGCCATTCATCGACCCGAATAACCCCGACCCGAACAATAGCGAATGGGTTCAGCGCACTATCGATGTCGCTGACGGCTTTTCGCCCGCTGCATCACTGCTCAATTATAGCGGTCAACGATTGCGGCTGTACTTCAACTCGCCCAACCCGAACAACACTGCCAGCACCCGTTTCTATATCGATAATGTCGATTTGGAAGTGTGTACCCAGCAACCCATTCCGGGAACATACAGCACCAAAGTAGCCGGTGATGTGCGGGTGTTCATCAATGGCCAGCCTGTGGAAAAACCGGGTGTGAATGTGTGGATTTACGCCATTGACGGCAGTATGGCGAAAACGTACACCATCCAAGATTCGACTTTCAGTTTCTATGACCTGCCGGCAGACCCCAGCGGCACACAGTACATATTGTACGCGGAATACTGGGAAGATAATGTCTTCTACTCCGCTTCGAGCATTATCGTGTTGCAACCGGGGCAAATATTGGATAATCTGTCGTTGTTGCTGTTCTAAAAACAATCGCAGGGAGCGTGATTTATGCCCAAAAACAGAAATTTACGGTGGTTAAAATTCAGTGGCGTGGCCATTGGTGCGTTGGTTTTGCTGGGTGTGGCACTGGTACTCATCACCCGCGCCGCATCAGAGGAAGATTTTGCCCACCCGACCAACCTGTCGCGGACAGCGAAACTCGGCTATCTGTCTGACGCACCGGAAATTGCCCGAAAAGGCAGCACGTTCGCCGTGGTATGGGCCGGCGGGTTCGATGCCAACAAACTGGCAGGGCACATCGTTTTAGCCAATGCCGATGAAAATGACGGCTATTGGCGGCCGCGCATTAATGTTTTTACGGCTACCACAAATGCACATACGGGCAAAGAGCCGGCACTCATTTTCGATAATGCTCTCGGCAGCAAAATCGTTCACGTGGTGTGGAGCGATGCAAACATCGATGTCGGTATCGGTGTCCAACCGATTCCATTGGCCATAAAATACGCCCGGTGCGATGTTTCCGGTGTCCGACCCACCTGCACCGCCCCGGTTACCATCGCGCAGGGAGAATACAGCACACCCGCCATCGCTCAAGATGGCAGCGGAAACTTGCATGTGGTATGGGTTGACACAGCCAACAACAATACGATTTATCACAGCCGCAGCACAAACGGCGAAAACTGGTCTTTGCCGACGCAAGCGCAGGACACGTCGGGCATTGCCGTCAAAGGGACAACCCCGCGGCTGGTATATTCAAATGGGCGTCTGCATATGGTATGGGTTAACAGCGACAAAGTCCATATAAACTATTTATACGACGACAGCCCCACCGACGATATATTAATCGCTACCGGTGCCAACAGTTGGCAAGCCGACCAAGGCACGTTTGACGGTGGGCAGGTGGGGCACCCGGATTTGGTGGCAAAAGGCGATTTGCTGTTCGTCACCTTTGATATCAGAGACCCGGCAGCCGTTGACTCCGATGACAACGCTGAATTTCTACTGGTTTACGACCGTTCCACCACAAACGGGCTCGGTTGGACGGGGCACTATAAAGGCATCCCCGACCCGGATGAAAATTTAAATTACCCATCTTTTGGCAAATCCGACATTTACTACTCTAACAATAAAGGCGTAGCCGCCGGATTGCGGCCCGCGTTGGCTATCACCGGCACATCGTCCATTACCCGGTTGAACATTGTGTGGCACTTCAACCGCTACCCCAGCAGCGAAACGAGCGCCCTGCAAGTTTATCACTCGTGGGTAAATGTCGATACTTCCGCCAACATTACCGAAACGTGGTACACGCCGCCGTACACCGTCACCAACCCGCCTACCCCCACCCCCGACCCGGGTGCAGGACGCGTACCACCCGCGCCAAACAACATTGAGCGCATCGCCGGCACCAGCGAAAACGACTCGGTAGCACCGGCACTGGCCATCACCGACCCGGCCGAGGGCGGACAGGGAAAATTGCACGTGGCGTATCTGGAAGACACAGACAACGCGCAAGATGTTTTCTATCGCGGCTTCATCGCCGGAACGATTGACCCGCTGTATCTGCAAGATGAAGATATGTTCCAAATGACCAATGACGTGCAGCCCACTCTCGTTGTCACCAGCACAGACCCGCTGCCATCGCAAACGCTGGCATACACCATCACATTGGCAAACACCGGCGACCTGAATGCCATCGGCGTGCGCATCACCGACACATTCAACCTTCCCGATGATGTCACGGTGACCGGTTATGGGGCAACCATGTCCGACACGTTGTCATTCGACCCCGCCACAAAAACCCTGTTGTGGGGCGCCGACATTCCAATGGGGGAAACGGTGGAAATCACGATGAGCGCTGTGACCAAAGACCAACTTGAGTTGCCGGTGACCATCATCAACAATGCGGTGCTGGGAAATCAGGCCAGCAACAGTATTCTGACCAAACCTGCCCAAACTGTTTTTCAACAATACACCATCTATTTACCGCTGGTGATGAAATAACATTTATGAAATTCAAACTTCGTCGCAGCGACATCATTTTAATAGCCGGTTTTTGGATAATCGGATGTGCATTATTGGGAACAGTGGGATATTTCATTTTATACCCGGGCATCACACCATCACCCGCCGCACCGGCCGATGCCATCATCGCACCGCAGGCAACGGTGACAGTGGTTTTTACCCAAGTTACCGCCAAAACGATGCAAGCCGCGGCACAACAAAAATTATCACAGTGGGCAACCGACGCGCAACTGTTCGCCGTTACAGCTACATGGGAAAACGCAACCCTCGATACAGTGGGCGAACCGACATTCTGGACATATCGTTACTATTCTCCCAGCCGAAAACGCTTCTTTTTCGTCACAGTGGGGACAGACGGCAGCGTTATGGGCACAACACACGGCGAACGCATCTACAACGCCCCATATCCGCTGCCCACCGAAAATTGGACGGTGGACAGCCCGGCAGCCGTGAACACATGGCTCAATTATGGTGGAACCGCGCTCATTTCCGGCATACCGGAAATTCAAGTGGTCGCACAATTGCAGGTGAGCGAACCCGGCGCACCACTGCAATGGACTGTTGCCGGGTACGACAAAAACACAAAATTGTATCACACGGTGTTTATTGATGCCAACACCGGAAAAGTCACCAATATTGCGTCAAATTTGCAGCGACAGTAGTTTCCAGACAGGAGACAGGTTATGGGAAACACACAACCATCCAAAAAAGAACGTGCCCAGAGTATGGTCGAAATGGCGCTTATCGTGCCGATATTGGCTTTTATGCTGCTGGGGCTGTTTGAAGTGGGGTACGCCATTTGGGGCGCACTGACGCTGACGGCAGTTGACCGCGAAGCCACTCGATTTTCCATCAAACCGGGCGCGCTCGATTTTCAGCAATACACCCCGGAGGATATCGGGTTCGGCAATGTCATCACCCATACCCTCATCAGCAATGCCGGCGAACTGAAATTACAGGATTATCTGTTCAATGGCGGCGGCACACCCACCGACCCCCGCGCCGCAATCATCATCACCCATATTGTGGTGGATACCCAAAAACCGTGCGACGGGTTACCCGGTTGCGCCACCACCTGCTCGCCGGATTACACGCTGGACGATTTGGTTTTGCACCCCGATATGCCCAATTACGAGTATTTGCAATACAAATACCCCCCCACCACCACAGTCACCAGCCGGTTGGATGTTTCCGCATTGGCGGCCGAATTGAAACAGAAAAACGACGAGCTGAACTGTAGTTTGGCCAAAAAGGGCATCATCGGCGAATGGTCAAACAATTCAGTCAACGTGGTTGAAATGTTTTACGAGCAACCCCAACTGCTGGGCGTGCCGATTATGAACTGGATTTTGAACCCTGTGCCGCTATATTCCCAAACCACCATGCGGGTTGACTCTCAAGATTTGGCGCGGTGCGAAGTCTACCCCATCGCACTGAACATCAACACGCTCAACGGCTGGCTGGAAAACGGCTCGGAAGAACGAGACATCTGGAATGGCGGCAACAGCAGCGACCGTGGTTGGGTATCGTGGCAACCCAATCCCAGTTCTGATT
>JANTHQ010000019.1 GCA_024762375.1 Anaerolineaceae bacterium | reverse complement strand
CTGTACTGTTACAGCTATCAAACAAAAAGATTTACAAAAGTGTCTTGTCAACTAACAAAAAGGAGAATGATTAATGAAAGGTAAGCGCTCTATTGTTATTTTACTCGCTATTCTTGTCGGGTTACTGGTGACATCTTGTGGTGCTTCGACTCCCGCCCCCGCCGACACCTCGTCGTCATCTGCCGCGCCTGCTGCAACATCTGCCCCGAAAGAAGCACGCGTGTTGCGCATGCTAACGTGGGAAGGATACGCGCCGGAAGAACTCGTCAACAAATTCACCAAAGAAACAGGCATCAATGTGGAAATCAGCTACATTGGCGACAACAATGAACTTATCGCTAAAATGGCCGCCACACACGGTGTCGGGTACGACTTAGTCTCGCCTACTTTAAGCTATGTTGCTACCGCCCAACGAGACCAAGGCATCTACCAACCCATCGACATTTCCAAAGTCAAAACCGACCAAATTATCCCAGCAAACCTCGATTCAATTTTAGAAAATTCCAAATACGAAGGTAAATCATACGCGATTCCTTTTGTTTGGGGCACTACCGCTATGGTTGTTAACACCGAACGGGCACCTGATGCCGGCGAAAGCTACCTCGATTTATGCGATCCCAAATATGAAAATCGTGTCAGCTATCGTGCAAAATATGATACTTTGTATATGTTCGCCTATGCACAAGGGTTAGACCCGGCGGCAGCAGTGAAAGATGAAGGTGAATATCGGGATGTTATGGACAAGGTTTTGAACAAATTAATCGAATGTAAACCTTACGTTCGAGTCTATTGGGATTCCCGGCAACAAGTGGAAGACCTACTGAAAAAAGAGGAAATATGGCTCGCATCAAGTTGGGATGCCTCCGCTTGGACGCTTAGTTTAGAAGACCCCAAATTCAAATATATCGTTCCGAAAGAGGGCGCAGTGGGCTGGTTTGACACCTTTGCAATTTCCGCAGGTGCAGAAAATATCGATGAAGCCTATGAATGGATTAACTTCATTTTGGCTCCGGAAAATGCTTCTATCATCGTAAACCAAACAGGCTACCAGACGGCTTCGTTGGGTTCTGCAGAAATGGCCTCACCGGAACTGGCAAAGTTAGTCGCCGAAAGTTTGCCGCCGGAAAAAATGGCGAGTATCAATTGGTATTTCCCGAAACCCGATTATGCAAGAGACATCGAAGCGGATGTTGAAGAGCAATTAAAAGCAGCACAATAAAATATCGAACAATGGGTGTTCTCACGCTGACAATTGCGTGAGAACACCCGAATAAATTAACCTGTACGCTTATATCGGTGTGCGGTTAATCAAGTTTCACCACTGTGCAACATTTTTCCGGAGGACTTATGCCACGAGAAATAGATGTTTCAGTTGTTAATTTAACCAAACAATTTGGCTCCTTGACTGCCGTAAATAATGTGAGTTTTGATGTTCCTAAAGGAAGTTTTTTCTCCATTCTGGGTCCTTCGGCAAGCGGAAAAACAACTGTATTGCGTATGATTGCCGGATTTGAAGCCCCGAGTTCCGGTGACATTTTCATCGGTGGCAAGAGAATGAACGATGTCCCTGCCAACAAGCGCCCGTGTAACCTGGTGTTTCAGCGTTTAGCCTTATTTCCGATGATGAACGTTATCGACAACGTAACTTTTGGACTGCGTCGCCGAGGCGGA
This sequence comes from Anaerolineaceae bacterium, assembly GCA_024762375.1. Taxonomy (GTDB): domain Bacteria; phylum Chloroflexota; class Anaerolineae; order 4572-78; family 4572-78; genus JANTHQ01. The sequence continues at coordinate 11,372 of JANTHQ010000019.1, read as the reverse complement.
ATCAGCAAATCGGATATGGTAAAAATGGCGCAAGATGTGCTTGACCGGGTGGACTTGAAAGGCTTGAATCAGCGAAAAATCAGTCAACTTTCGGGTGGACAGCAACAGCGGGTTGCGTTGGCGAGAAGTTTGGTGCTAGACCCGACTGTGTTACTCTTGGATGAACCGCTCAGCGCATTGGATTTGAAGTTGCGTCAAGATATGAAACTTGAACTCAAACGGCTACAAGCCCGAATGGGCACCACATTTATGTACATTACCCACGACCAAACCATCGCTTTGGCAATGTCCGATACCATCGCTGTCATCAACTTCGGCAAACTTGAACAGGTCGCATCACCCGATGAATTGTACCGCAGACCGGCAACACATTTTGTCGCTTCGTTTGTGGGAGAAAATAACCAATGGAATAATGGCCGTGTCGTAAAATTGGTTGATGACAACACCTGCCAAGTTGATTTTGGAGGATTACTGTCAGTTGCCAGAGCCGGGGAAAAACTTGCCGTGGGCGATAATATCGACCTTTTCATCCGCCCGGAGATGATCCTCTTGCAACCCGGCAGAAAAGATTCCGGCATTGTCGGCAAAATCAAAGAAATCAATTTCGATGGTGCACATTCACTGGTCGTCGTTGATTTAGTTGACAGCAAAGTACCGCTCACCATCAATGTGAAACTCCAACACACAGAACAAACACCGGAGGTAGCCGTTAACGACATTGTGACCTTATCATGGGGTCAAGCTGCCGCCAATGCATTCCATCACGTCGCCCCAATCGCCGATAAAAAGGAGGCGTAGAAATGCTCGCTTGGTTCAAAAAATCCCGAAGGCTCTGGATTGTTCTGTTGCCCTATTTATTGTGGATTGGCGTTTTATTTGTCATTCCCCACATCAAACTCTTCGGCCTTTCCTTTATCGATTACCGTTCCGGCGATATAACCTTAAAAAATTATGCCAAATTTTTCCAGAGCAGTTTATATCGCAGTGTTTTCTTGCGCACGGCGATGTATTCCATCATCACAACAATGTTGACGCTGGCTATCGCCTTCCCGACCGCATTCATCATCACCAAAATTTTAGGCGCGAAAATGAAAGCATTGTTGTTGCTCTCCATCGTTTTGCCGTACTGGATTTCAGAATTGATTCGAACTTTTGCGTGGATGGTTTTGTTGCGAGAAACCGGTGTTATCAGCTATCTACTGCAAGCGGTTGGTATCACCACGCACAATATCGAGTTTCTCTATCGAAACAGTACCATCGTCGTTGGTTTGGTATATACTTCAATGCTATTTATGATTATTCCAATTATGAACTCTCTGGATTCGCTGGACGACAGTTTGATTGAAGCGTCTTACGATTTGGGGGGCAACTTCTGGTCTACAATGCGTGAAGTTATCATTCCGCACTCTGCACCCGGCATTATGGTCGGTAGCATTATGGTGTTTATGTTAAATTTGGGAAATTATGTTACCGTAACGTTGCTGGGCGGAAAGAATAGTTTGTGGTTTACCGAAAATATTTACAACCAATTCATTGTCCGGTTCAATCAAAATCAGGGGGCGGCATTCGGAGTAATTTTGCTGACGTTCTCCGTTTTGGTCGTGTGGATAACCCTCAAAATTACCAAACAAGACATGTCGGGGGCGATGTAAAATGTTTACAACAAAAAACAAGCTCAAGTCAGTCAGTTATTGGTTTTACTATAGTTATATCGTGTTGATTTTACTTTTTACTGCCGGACCATTGATTGTCACCTTCATTTTGGCGTTCAACAATAGCGATTCAGCTTCATTTCCGTGGCAAGGTTTCACTTTAGATTGGTTCTCATCAAGCACGCCGGATCGGGTTGGGCTTTTTAACGACCCTCGAATGATGATGGCGGTGGCAACCAGCATAAAAGTAGCCGTCGCCGTTACGGTCATTTCCATCGTGCTGGGTGTTAACAATGCCTTTCTTTTTGTCCGAGAAAAATTCGTCGGCAAAGAATTTCTCTATATGCTGATGTTGGGGCCGCTGGTGGTTCCGGGTGTTGTCTTGGGCACTTCGATTTTGTCTTTCTCTCATGGCATTGCCAATGCGCTAGACAACATTTTGGGTGCCGGCGCCGGAACATTTTTACGCCCCGGATTTTGGCTGGTTGTCTTTGGCCAAGTTAGTTTTGTTGCCACAACCACCACTTTGGTCATCACCGCACGGTTACGCAAATTCGATGAATCACTCGAAGAGGCGGCGATGGATTTAGGCTCGACGCGCACCAAGGCAATTATGCTCATCACACTGCGTTTTTTGGTGCCGGCAATCGTTGGTGCGGCAATTGTTGCCTTCCTTTTTTCATTCGAAAACTTCAATACCACCTATTTTCTCAGCGGCACAACCGATTCGACCACCATCCCAATCATCCTATATTCACGATTGCGGTTCGGTATTTCTCCTGAAATTAATGCGGTCAGTGTACTGCTGATGATAACAACCGGCATACTGGGCATCTTTGGTTTTATGTTCCAAAAAAATGATGAGACCATTTAAATGATTTCAAGCAATCGGCGAACTTAAATTCTATCGCTGAAGAAATCATTGAAATAGAGGAAAAACGATATGCTCATCGCACAAATTAGCGATACTCATCTCGCCGGATGGGGCAAGAAAACCTTTAACGTTGCGCCAATGGCCGAAAATTTGACTCGGTGTGTGGCTCATATCAACGCGCTCAATCCACAACCGGATGTTGTGCTGGTCACCGGCGATATTTCCAACAACGGTACCGCAGATGAATGCGAGCGGGCGGCTGACATTCTCGGACATCTCAATTGCCCTTTTTACGTCATACCCGGCAATCACGACAATCGAGAGACACTTGTATCGGTTTTTGGAGAAACGGCTTGCCCCACTGAATCGAAAGATTTTGTCAATTATGTCATTGAAGGCTATCCTATCCGTTTAATCGCGCTTGACAGCACCATTCCAAATGCTCCGGGCGGCGAAATATGTGAGGCACGAGCGGCTTGGCTGGACGACCGATTGCGCGAAGCCAAAAAACAACCCACCGTCATTTTTATGCATCATCCGCCTGTGAAATTTGGTGTTGTGGAAACCGATATTGACGGCTTCATTGGCGCAGACCGATTGGGGAATGTCATCGAAAAATACGACAACATCGAGCGGTTGATTTGCGGCCATATTCATTTGCCCGCACTGGCAAAATGGCGAGGCACAATCGTCAGTACCGCGCCGAGCATCGGAATGCGATTGGTGTTGGATTTAACGCTTGAACTTCCTTCCGGGTATATTTTGGAAGAACCGAGCTATCAATTGCATTACTGGTCTCCGGAAAATAATTTGATTACGCATACCGTCATCGTTCGGGAAAATGAAAACATATACCCTTTTGAAGATGTCGAAATTGATATCGTTCAAAGAAGGCAAAAATAATGTCTGATAATGGAACACCGGCACAACCACTCTATCGACAAATAGCAGAACAGATTGCCGAGGAAATAGAATCCGGCATTCGCCCCGTTAATTCAAAACTTCCATCAGAGAGAGAACTTGCCGAAGAATTAGGCATCTCGCGAATGACAGCACGGGCGGCAATCAACACGCTTGTTTTGCAAGGTTTGGTTGTTCGACGCGGTAGAATCGGCGCTTACGTTTCTCGCCCGAAGTTTCGCTTTGACCTAAGCTCGCCAAGAGGGTTGCACGAGCAACTTAAAAAAGCGGGGGTCGAGCCGGGGGCGAAAATTATTAGCGCAGAAAAAGTGCTTGGCAACAGTGTGGGTAATGAAATTATGAACGCCCTCGCAATGGGGGAGCAAGATGAAGTTTACCGCATCATCCGATTAAGGACCGCCAACGACGAACCCATCGTCATAGAAAATTCATATTTTCCGGCCAAAATTTTCCCGGATTTACTAGATTTTAACCTGACTGATTCAATTTATGGCATCCTAAAAAAATATTTTTCGATTACGCCTGCCGGGTCCATTCAAGAAATGGAAATTTCATACTTGGATTCGCAATGGGCAGAGTTAATGGGTGTCACCGCCGATTTGCCCACCCTGGAAGTGAAACGTTATACCGTTGCCGAAGATAATACACCTATCGAGTTTGCACACGACATCTATCGCGGCGACCGAATTACCTTCATTGCAAGAACCGGACCAACGTTAAACTTGGGGACATAAAAACGCTAAACACCACCTCATTTCGATATTCACTTCAACCGAACATGAGAATAGGTGCTCAAGGAAGGAAGCATTTATGCAGAATATTTATGACGTTGCCATTATTGGCGCGGGTGCGGTTGGCTCGGCTATTGCCCGCGAGCTATCGCGCTATCAATTAACTTCTGTATTGATTGAAGCCAAGCCCGATGTAGGCATGGGAACAACCAAAGCGAATACCGCCATTTGGCACACGGGCTACGACGCCAAACCGGGCACTTTGGAAGCAAAACTTTTACATCGCTCTTATGAACTGATGAAAGATTATATCCCTGAAGCGGGAATTCCGATGGAACCGTTGGGCGGATTGCTTGTCGCGTGGACAGAAGAGCAGCAGCAAACGTTGCCTTCTTTGCTGGAACGCGCCCACACCAACGGTGTTACCGATGTGCGAATCATCTCCGCCGATGAAGTCTATCAGCTAGAGCCCAATCTTAACGCCGGTGCGTGGGGCGGATTGTTCGTGCCCGGCGAATCGATTATTTGCCCTTTCACTATTCCGCTGGCGTTTGCCACACAAGCGGTACTCAATGATGTTACGCTGAAACTGGATTTCCCCGTTCAGAAAATCACGCTCGAAGCAGACGGCACAACGCTGGTGCAAAGTTCACACGACAGTTTACGCTGCCGTTATGTTATCAACGCCGCCGGTCTCTATTCCGACGAAATTGATCGCCAATTTGGACACAGTAATTTCACCGTTACCCCCCGCAGAGGCGAATTAATCGTCTACGATAAATTTTCACGCTCACTCATCAATCACGTTATTTTACCTGTTCCCACCCCCACCACCAAAGGCGTTTTAATCAGCCCTACTGTTTACGGGAATATATTGCTGGGCCCCACCGCCGAAGATTTGGAAGACAAAACCAACACCGCTACCAGCGAAGCCGGTATGCGAGTGTTGCTGGAAAAAGGGCACGCAATTTTACCCGATTTGATATCGGAAGAAGTGACCGCAACTTATGCCGGTTTGCGCGCCGCCACCGAACACAAAGATTATCAGATCCGTGCTCATTCCGACCAACGATATATTTGCGTGGGTGGCATTCGTTCCACAGGCGTATCAGCGGCAATGGGCATCGCCGAATATGTGAGCGGGTTGCTAACCGATGCCGGATTGACACTCACCCCCAAAGCCGAATTCAAAACCGTCAAGATGCCCTACATCGGAAATGCGGGCATACGCCCGCATCAAAATGCCGAATTGATTGCCGAAAATCCGGATTACGGCCAGATTGTTTGCCACTGCGAACGGGTATCGAAAGGCGAAATCCTCGCCGCGATTCACAGCCCCATTCCGGCGCGCACCATTGATGGATTGCGTCGTCGAACTCGCGTATTGCAGGGACGATGTCAAGGCTTCAACTGCCAGGCCGCCATTGTTGATATCTTAGCTAATGAAACCGGACAAAGCCCCCGCCAAATATTGGCGCTGGAGGACAAAAATGGACATTAAACACACAGACGTGCTAATTGTCGGGGCAGGGCCCACCGGACTTTCTGCCGCATTAACGTTGAAAAAACTCGGTGTTGCAAAAGTTACTGTTGTCGATAGAGAATTGGAAGCAGGTGGTATGCCGCGGCTGTGCCACCACATCGGTTTTGGTATTAGAGATTGGCATCGCATTTATTCGGGCCCCCAATATGCTCGACAGTACGTGAAAAAAGCAATTGCCAACGGCGTGGATATTCACACCTCAACCACCATCACCGGATGGACTGGCGAGAATACACTGAGTTTTACCAGCCCGAATGGCTTGGGGGAAATTGAAGCAAAAGCCATTTTATTGGCTACCGGCTGTCGGGAGCGACCACGGGCGGCGCGGATGATTCCCGGCAAGCGCGTTCAGGGTGTTTTCACAACCGGCTCATTGCAACGCTTTGTCGATGAGCATCATTTACCAGTCGGTACCCGAGCTGTCATTGTCGGCGCTGAAATTGTCAGCCTTTCTGCGTTTTTAACACTGAAACAAGCCGGTATCAAAATCGCGGCGATGACCACCGAATTACCGCGACATCAAATTTACTTCCCTTTCTCTCCGATAAAATGGATTTTGGTTGATTTGCTTGAACGCGCTACCGTCCAAACTTTAACGCGTGTCAGTCGAATTTTGGGGCAAAAACGGGTAGAAGCCGTCGAATTGACCCATTTGGATACCGGAAAAACAGAAATTACCGCTTGCGATGCCGTCATCTTCACCGGCGACTGGATACCTGAACACGAAGTTGCCCGCGCCGGCGGATTGGCCATCAACAAAGGAACACGTGGCCCGCAGGTTGATGCACAATACCGCACATCGAAGCGAGGTGTCTTTGCTGCGGGCAATCTATTGCGCGGCGTTGAGACTGCCGATATCAGCGCGCTAGAGGGGCGACAAGCAGCCCACTGCATCCACAAATTTTTACAAACTCAAACGTGGTATGGTCACAAACTTCCCATAGAAGTTGAGCAGCCCATTACTTGGGTATACCCCAACACCATTTCAGATGCAGAAGGACAACCCATAAAATATCTTTCATTCCGTGTCAGCGAATTTCGCAAAAACGTCTCTGTAAAGGTTTATCAGAGCAACAAATTGCTGCACACACAAACATTCCGGCAACTATCGCCCCTTCAAACCGTCCGGTTAAACGGCGATTGGTTAACTGCCTTAAATCTTGAAGCGGAACCGATAAAACTGGTCATCACGTCATAAACTTCCGTTTGGCCCGAAGAATATAACTGTGAACTTTTTATAACAGCGCATACACCGGTCACATTATCAGCGCGGCCGGTGTATGCGCTAGTTGTAATTTTCTATTTGTTGGCGATATTTGCCGCCACCAGAATGGGGTCCCATACCGGGGCGAACGGTGGCGCGTAACTCAAATCGAGTTTACCCAAATCGTAGGTTGTCCAACCGGCGTGCAGCGCGGCGGCAATCACATCGATGCGTTTTGCCACACCTTCTGTGCCGACCATTTGCGCGCCAAGCAATTTGTTATCGCTTTTGCGGAAAATCAGTTTGACATGCACCGGCGGATGCACCGGCATATAATGCGCCCGTGCGCCCGCTTTGATGGTTGCCGTGGCGACATCGTGCCCTAATTCTTGCGCTTGCCGCTCGGTTAGCCCGGTTCGGGCGGCGTGTAAATCGAACACTTTGACCACGGCTGTGCCGACAATGCCGGGGAAAGTTGCATCGCCGCCGCCGATGTTTGTGCCTGCCACACGCCCCTGTTTGTTGGCGGTGGTTCCCAGTGGAATGAACGCCGGGCTATCGCTGACCAGATGATGCGCTTCCGCCACATCGCCCGCAGCCCAGATATTCGGCACGTTGGTGCGCTGATGGTCATCCACGGCAATTGCGCCGGTGGGGCCGAGTACCACCCCCGCGCTCTCTGCCAGCACATTGTTCGACCGAACGCCCACGCTGAAAATGACGATATCGGCAGGTTCGCGCACGTTGCCGGAAATAACCGTTTCCACCTGCCCGCTACCTTCAAATTTCTCTACCGGGCTGTTCAAATGCACAGCGACATTTTGCTTTTGCAATTCTGCCAGCACGTGTTCCGCCATATCGGCATCCATGTTGGGCATCACTTGTGGCAGCATTTCAAACACCGAAACCGCGACACCATTCGCTGCCAGCGCTTCTGCCATTTCCAGCCCGATATACCCCCCGCCGACCACCACGCCGCGTTTTGGTTTCTTTTCGGCAATCCAATTTTTTATCGCCAATGCATCTTCCACTGTCCGCAGAGAGAAAATTCCCGGCAGCTCGATGCCCGGAATGGGCGGTTTGACCGCTATCGCACCGGTGGTCAGTAGCAGTTTGTCCCAGTGGTCGGAAAAAGTTTCGCCGGTATCGAGATTTTTCACGATGACCGTGCGCTCGGTGGGGTTGACCGATTGCACTTCGTGCCGGACGTGAACTTCGATGCCTGCCTGCGCGAATTGCTCCGGCGTGCGGACAATCACGTGGTTGATATCGGGAATTTCGCCTTTGATAAAATATGGAAATCCGCACGAACCATAGCTGACATACCCCGATTTTTCATAAACCACAATTTCCATACTGCGTTTTACCCGCCGCGCTTTTGAGGCGGCGCTCATTCCGGCGGCAACCCCGCCGACGACAACCAGTCTTTCTGTCATTGAAAGTCCTCCTGTTTGGGTTATAGATTTATGGGTTGACCATTTAATGTGTGATGTTGCACCAATGGAATGGTATTGGTCAGCGCGTGTTCGGTGAAGCAGAGTTGGTGTGCCATTTTCAGCAGACGGGTGATTTGCGCCGGCGGTTCGTCCGATTCGATTGCGAGCGCAATTTCGAAATTTTCGCACGTGCCGGTGCGTGTGCCCTTCAGCACTGACCCTTCTTCCCGGAAGTGGGCGACAACTTTCACCCGTTCATCTCGCAATTTGAGCCCCAACTTTTTCGCCACCTGCGAAACGTGCGATAGCAGTCACAACGCCATTCCGGCGACAAAATAGCTCAACGGGGTGGGCGCTGTTCCTTCTCCGCCCGGCAGATATTCGCCTTCATCGCTGATAAACGCGAAACGCCCTGCATCGGGTTGCCCGGCGATAACCTGTTTTCGCCAGTTTTCGATACTGGATGCTTCGGCAAAAACTTCGATATTTCGAACGCCGTTTGCTGATGCGGTTTTGTTGTCCATAGTTTCACCGGAGAAGTTGGCTGTTTGCTGCTGAATGCAATCACTGTCAGCTATTATACTTTTTAATCCCGTGAAAATCCAATTTTATTCTGTTTCCAGTGCCGAAAGTACCCGTTCCCACGCCTGTTTGACCGCATTCAGCCCGGCGGCATCTTCCGGCAATTGCCCGTAATGCACATTGACGTAGGCGTTGGTAATGACTGCCAGCGGCTCCGCCAGCGATTGCCATTCGGCTTGCATCACCGCCAGAAATTCCAGCGGCGTTTGGCTTTCGGCGCGCTGCAGACCGTGCTGTGCCGCCAGCACCATCAGTGCGGCATAAATGCGGCGAATGGTTGCTGCGGCGTGCAATTCCCGCCCGATGCCGAATTGCCGAATCAGTTGCGCCCAATCGCCCAGCCGTTTTTTTCCGGCGGAAAACCATCCCGTCGACGCCTCTTTTTCGGCAGAAACAGCATCCGTTTCGGTGGCAAGTCCGTCACCGGTGGCGGGCGGGCGGTATCGTTCGCGCAGGTTGCCGGTGAACCGGTAGAAAAGCCACAGCACCACCGCCGCGCCGAGCGCTCGCCACAGCCAGATGGTATATTTTGCCCACGCGAGCGGCTGGGCAGTCGTGTCGGTCAATTGCGGTGGGATGGTGGTTGCGGCGGGGGCGGCTGTCGGGGTAACAGCGACATCATTCCCTGCGGCGGCGATAGCGCGCAGCCAGTTGATGAGCGCTTCAATCAGCGGGCCTAATTTCATCGCCAGCCAAATGAAAATGGCGATGAGCGGTTTGAGCAGATACCCGGCGCCGATTGCGAGCACACCCATCACCCGGTCCATTACCGGCAGCGAGAAAATGCTGCCCAGCACCATCGCGCCGAGCAGCACGGCTACCGTTGCGGCGATAGCGTTCAGCAGGCGGATTTGCCAGCGCCCCAGCGCCGCGTCGCCGTGAAATTCGGTGATGGTTTGGGTGTGGCTCAAACTGACTGCCAACAGCACGCAGGCGGCAAACAGCAGCACCAACCACAGTGACGGGGCGAGTGCGGGTTCGAAACTGCCCAAAAGCAGGGTGACGATGAATCCCACTGCGCCGATGGTCATCGTCGGGCGGGCAATGGGCAATTCGGGTGGGGTGTGTCCCAAAAACAAACCGCGCCACCACACATACCCCACTGCCACACCGAGCCACACGGCGGTGATGCGCGTGCTGCCGCTGGCTGCTGCATCGCGGAAAAACTGCCCCAGCCAGCCGAGTTGCCACAGATGCACGGCGGGGTACAGCGCGGTTTTCAGCAGAAAAAGCCACGCCAGCGCCGCCAGCGCCAGCCCGATACCGCGCGCCGCGTCAAGCGGAATTTGGTAGGCATCGGTTAGCCAGCCGAGCAAAATTGCCAACCCGACCACCGCTGTCACTGCGAAAAACCATTCGGTTGCAGACCCGGCGAGCGGAACCAGCGCCAGCGAAACCGCCGTCAGCCAGCCCGCTTCGGCGAGCATCAACAGGGCATAAATGATGCCGCGTTTGGGGTTGAGTGGCACAAGCAGCAGGCTCACGGTTGTGCCTCCGGTTCGGGAATGGTGCTCACCGGGGTGAAATGATAACTGTCTGCCACGGTTCGCCCCGGCATGTGGAAGGTGAGAATGCCGCGCAGCCATCGCGGCGGCTCATCCGCCAGCGAAAGCAGCATCAGTTTCCGCCCAACCGATTTCAGCCGCAGCAGCACGGCTTCCAATTCCGGTGTGACCACCGCCGTGATGACCACCAGAGTCGCGCCCCACGGCAGGCGATGGCTGTCGCGCAGCAGAAACGATTCGAAACTGCCGCTGGCAATGCCATTGATGCCCGCCAACGCTTCCAACAGATGGGTGAGTTGCTGCGGACTGCGGCTGGGCAAGACGCGCAGTGGCTGGTCGGAGCGGAAAATGGTGCCGTTGGCGGAAAGTCCCACCAGCAGCCGGTTTTCGACGGCGTAGGCGCACATACTCGCCGCCACACTGACGATTCGTTCCAGCAGTGCGGTGTCCACGCCTTCCCAGTGTTTCGCATAGGTAGCGATGTTGACGAACAGCATCACATTCGGCGCGGTGGACGGGTCGAAAATCTTGGTCAGCAGCGTATCGGTGCGGGCGGTGTTTTTCCAGTGGACGTGCCGCAGGTCATCCTGTGGCTGGTATGGGCGCACGCCACGCATATAAATCGGGTCTTCAAAAATGTGGCGGCGCGAAATTCGCTCGCCGAGCAGTTCTTTGGTGGGAAATTCCAGCCCGGTTACGGGTTTCACTTCGGGGTAAATGATGATGCGGTCTTCCTGCAGCCGGTCTTCGGTGGTGGAAAACAGTCCGAACGGGTCGCCGGCGGTGAGCCGCAGTTGCGAAAAACGATACATCCCGCGTTGGCGGCATTCGATATGGTAGCGGCGTGTGACCCGTTCGAGCCAACTGAGTGCCACAAACTGGCGAATGAACACCAGCCCCGGAATGTGCGAAATTTCCGGTTTC
>JANTHQ010000018.1 GCA_024762375.1 Anaerolineaceae bacterium | reverse complement strand
GAAATTGCTTCTGCTGGACGGCATCGGGGGCGGCGTGCGCCACCCGCTGCAACAGGGTTTCTGCGCGGGTGAAACTTTCCTGTGCCTGCGGGGTGCGGTTCAGCGCCAACAGCGGGGCAATCATCGCCAGTTCGATTTCGATTTCCAGCAGGGTATGGCGGGCATTCTGCGCGATGTCTCGCCCCTGCAGCAGCAGGGTGACGGCGTGCTCAAACCGGCGGTTGCGGGTCGCCAATTCTGCGGAAATGCAAAATGTGCGGGCGTGAAATGCTTTCATGTTGCTGGGCACAATCAGCGCAATCAAACGGGTAATTTGCCGCTCGACTTTCTCCCACTCATCTGCCGCCATCTGCGTCGAAAGGAGTTCGGTGAAAATTTCGACTTGGTCGGCGGCGAAACCGAGCCGGTGCATTTCATCAAATTCGGTTTGCAGGATATTTTCGGCTTTGGCGAAATTGCCGCGCAATCGCTGGGCGATACCCGCCATGCGGCGGGCACGGCTCGCCCACACCGGCGAACCGGTGCTCTCTGCCAGCGCGATGGCGTGTTCGACAGCAGTTTCTCCGGCGGAAACATCGCCAAGCGTGAAGTAATATTCTGCCGTGCCGAGCAGCCCCATCGCTTGCCAAATGCTGTTGGTCAGTTGGGTGGAGATGACGGTCGTTTCGGCAAAACGGTCTGCCGCCAGCGACAAATTTCCTTGCACCAGCGCATTTTGCGCGCTGCGATAACTGAATGTCGGCGCCCAGTTCAAATCGCCGGTGCGTTTTTGCAGGTCGGCGGCGTCGCGGCAAATTTGGTCACTGCGGCGATAATCTGCCAACCAGTGGTAGGCGGTTGCCAGCCAACCGTACGTTTTCATCAACCCCTGATAGTTGCCGATGTCGCGCCATGTGCCGGCGACAGCTTCCAACCGCTCGATGGCGGCGTTCACTTCGCCCTGATAAAGGATGACCGCCGCCAAACCATCTTTGCTGGCAGTGATGCGCGGGGTATTGCGCACGGTTTGCGCTGTCTCAAGTGCTTCGTGAAAATACGTGCTGGCTTCGGCGAGTTGCCCCATATTGAATTTAAACTCGCCCAACTGGTTGAGGGTGTCCACCAGCCCCAATTTATCATCCGATTTGCGAGCGATATCCAACGCTTGCTCAAAATACGGTTCGGCGTGGCTGAATTTGTGGTATCCGGCATAAATATTGCCCAATTCCGCCAATACCCGCATCTGAATGGGCAAGTTTTGGTTCGCTTTTGCCAGCGCCAGCGCCTGCTCAAAGTCGGCGCGGGCATCATCAACTCGCCCCATCCGCTTCAAAATATTCCCCCGCCCCTCGTGGATTTTGGGCAGGATATCCGGTTCCAAATCGCTCACCAGCAGCGCGGTAGAAAGCGCCTCGGTGTAAAAATTGATGGCGGTTTGGTTGTCGAAAGTGGCTTTGGCGGCTTCGGCAGCACGAATTTGGTACGTGAGCGCCCGGTCCCACACCTCGCCCTGCGCGTAATGGTGCGCCACGATGCTGGCATACTCTTCGCCGCGCAGATAGTACAGCGGTGCCATATTGTCGGCGATGCGTTTGTGGTAAATCCGCCGCTGGTGGATGAGCAGCGTGTTGTACACGGTTTCGTATGTCAGCACGTGTTTGAAAATGTATTCGCGCTCGCCGGTATCTGTTCGCTCGCGGATGAGTTCCGCATCAACCAAATCGTCCAACATTTCTTCAAACTCGCCGCTATCGGCGGTGACATCTTCTGCCACCGCTTTGAGCACCGACCGGCTGAAGACCCGCCCGATGACCGATGCAATTTGCAGCAGCCGCTTTTCGCGCTCATCCAATCGGTCGATGCGCGCCGTCAGCACGCCGGTCAGCGTTTCGGGGATGTCAATATCCACCACCGGCCGGGCAACCACCCAATGGCCGTTTTGCCGGACAATCGTTTCATCCTCAATCAGGCTGCGTAAAACCTCTTCCACAAATAATGGATTGCCTTCGGCGCGGTTGAGAATGAGATTTTCCAATTCGTCGGGCAGGTCTTCCACATGGAGCAAACGGTCAACCAGCGACCGGCTTTGCGGTGCGGTGAGCGGTTCCAGCCGAATTTCGGTATAGCGGTCGGGGTAGGTTTCGGCAGCGCGTTCTTTCACCTGCCAAAAAAGTGTGTCTTTTTCCGGGCGGGTGATGCAGATGATGCGCAGCGGCAGTGTGCGGGTCAGTTCGAGCAGATAATCCAGCATTTGCACCGAACTGGCATCTGCCCAGTGCAGGTCTTCAAACACCAGCACCAGCGGTTGGCGGGCAGCGACGGCTTCCACCCAATCGCCCACCGCGGCGAACATTCGCTGTTGGAGGGCTACTGTATCGGAAAGGGGGAGCGACTGCGCGGTCTTTTCGTCCAATTTTGCGCCGATGAGCACGCCGAGATACGGTAAAATCTCGTCGGCACGTTCATCGAGCAGGTCATCGACAGCGGCTTGCAGATTTTGCCACACCACATCGGTGGGGGTTTCCGGCCCCGAGTGCAAAAATGCGCGCAGAATTTCGATGATGAGCCGGTAACTCTGGCTCTGCCGGTACGACAGCCCGCGCCCTTCGAGCCACAGCAAATTGCTGTCTTCCGGAATTTGCTGCTGTATTTCCGAAACCAGCCGCGATTTACCCAGCCCGGCTTCGCCCACCACCACTGTGATACCGCCGCTGCCGTTCTGCAATTCCGCAATTTGCTGTTGCAGGGTGGAAAACTGTGCCTTCCGCCCGACCATCGGCGCGCGCAACCCGCCGATGCCGCGTTTGTGTCGCTGAGGTTTGACCGCTTGCAACTGATAGACAATCAGCGGTTGGCGTTTGCCCTTCACCGTAACCGGCTGGCGCGATTTGAAATTGAAAAGTTGCTGGGTAAGATAATATGTGTCTTGGCTGACCAGAATTTCGCCGCGCTCGGAAACACTTTCCAGCCGAGAAGCGACGTTTACCGCATCGCCCATCACGGTATAACCGCGTTTGCGGCGCGTGCCCACCAACCCGGCGATAACCACGCCGGTGTTGATGCCGATGTGGATGCCGAGCGGTTCCACCAGCGGCGCAGGCGGGTTTCGGTTGAAATCCTCCAGCCGCGATTGCATCGCCAGTGCGGCATGGAGTGCGCGCTCCGGGTCATCTTCGTGGCTGCGCGGCGCACCAAACACCGCCATGATGGCGTCGCCCATATATTTGTCCACATAACCATCGTATTCATACACCACATCGCTGAGCATATCCAAACAGCGATTGACCACCTGCAATACCCGTTCCACCTGCGCCGGCGATTCGGCGGCATCGTTCAGCGCGGTAAAACCGGAAATATCGGCGAACAGCACTGTGACCTGCTTGCGCTCGCCTTCGATGGCACTGCTGACAAACGAGTCATCGGGCACGTCCACTGCCAGCCCGTTGCCGCACCGCCCGCAATATGCAAACCCGTCGGGGTTATCAAAATGACAAACTTCACATTTTACCATGTAAACTCCAACCCAACCGTTTTGGGGAAAAACGCTGCCGTTCAAAAGCATTCGCACCATTAACCATCGCGGCAGAAAATTCCACCATGTCGATGATATTACATTCGGCGCGTTGTGTCAACGGGATAATGGTTCAACTGTATTGCGCCCTGTTGCGGTTGTGGTATAATCTTCTCGCTTCATCTAAAATGGTGAATGATTTTTTGCACACTTTAAGGAACTTGAATTCGTATGTTAAAACCACTCAACGCACTGCTTGGTCTGTTTTCTGTAGATGTGGGGATAGACTTGGGCACTGCCAACACATTGGTATATGTAAAAGGAAAAGGGATTGTCATCAATGAACCGTCGGTGGTTGCCATTGACAAAAAGAACAAAAAAGTGTTGGCAATCGGCGTGGAAGCAAAAGAAATGGTCGGGCGCACCCCGGCGAATGTCATCGCCATCCGCCCCCTGCGCGACGGAGTCATTTCGGAATTTGAAGTGACAAAAAGCATGCTGGAATACTTCATCCGTAAAGTGCACCAGCAGACCATGCTGCCGCTGTCGCTGTATGCCCCGCGAGTGGTGGTCGGCATTCCGAGCGGCGTCACGGAAGTGGAAAAACGCGCCGTACACGACGCTTCACTTTCGGCGGGAGCACGGCAAACCTTTTTAATCGAAGAGCCAATGGCCGCCGCAGCCGGCGCGGGGCTGGCAGTCACCGAACCCATCGGCAGTATGATTGTGGATATCGGCGGCGGCACAACCGAAGTTGCCGTTTTCTCGCTGGGCGGAATCGTCGTCAGCAATTCCATCCGCGTGGCGGGCGATGAAATGGACGAATCCATCATCAACTATGCCCGCCAAAAATACAACCTGCTCATCGGGCAGCGAATGGCAGAACGGGCGAAAATCACCATCGGCTCGGCATACCCCCTGCCAGAAGAGCAAACCATCACCCTGCGCGGGCGAAACCTCATCACCGGCTTGCCCGATGCCATCGAAGTTTCCAGCGTGGAAATCCGCGAAGCGCTCAGCGATAACGTTGCCATCATCATTCAAGCCGTCCGCGAAGCGCTCGATGCCACCCCT
This sequence comes from Anaerolineaceae bacterium, assembly GCA_024762375.1. Classification (GTDB taxonomy): domain Bacteria; phylum Chloroflexota; class Anaerolineae; order 4572-78; family 4572-78; genus JANTHQ01. The sequence goes on along the minus strand of JANTHQ010000018.1, from coordinate 9,062 downwards.
CCGGAACTCATCGCCGATTTAATGGAAAACGGCATCACACTGGCAGGCGGTGGCGCACTGTTACAGGGTTTGGCAGAACGGCTATCAGAAGAAACCAAAATTCGGGTATATGTTGCCGACGACCCGCTGACCAGTGTGGCTCGCGGCGCCGGGCTGGTGCTGGAAGACCTGCACAAATACGCGAAAATTCTCACCGGATTGCAGCGCGGCAGCACCAACCACCGATAACCGCCGCGCCGAAACCATTTCGCCCGTAACCCCCGTTGCTCTCGAACATTCTGCGGCATGGTGGGATGTGCGGGCTTTATTTTTGCAGACGAATTTATGGAAAATCAAAACCGACAAGGTTTATTGCTGGCGATTTTCGCCGCACTGATAATTTTGGGTTTCGCGCTCGACCGGCTGGGTTTTATGACCGGGGCGCGCATCGCGCTGCAAACCGTCTTTCAACCCGCCGAATCGGCAGTGACGGATGCGGCTCAGCGTGCCGAAAAGCTTTCCGAGCAGCAGCAAACCGTCGCCCAGCTCATCGAAGAAAATAACAACTTGAAAACCGAAGCCAATCGGCTGCTGATTGAAAATATCCAACTGAAAGAGTTGGAGCGCGAAAACGAACGGCTGCGCCAATTGCTGAATTACACCCGCAACAATCCCGGCATCAATTTTGAAGCCGCCAGCGTGGTGGGACAGGTTATCGGCAGCGACCCGAACAATTTTTTGTACACCATTTTCATCGATGTGGGCGCAAATGACGGCGTGGCGAAAGATATGCCTGTCGTCACCCATCGCGGGCTGGTGGGGCGCATTATTCAAGTGGGGCCGAACAGTTCGCAGGTGCTGCTCATCATCGACCCCGCCAGTTCGGTAAATGCGCTGGTGCAAAATTCGCGGGTGCAGGGCATCATCAATGGCGAACTGGGCGGCACGCTGGTGATGGAACGCATTCCGCAGGGAAAAACCGTTTCGCCCGGCGATTTGGTGCTCACATCCGGGTTGGGTGGCAATTTCCCCGATAAATTGGTCATCGGGCAGATTACCGAGGTTTTTCAGCGCGATTTGGATTTGTTCCAAACGGCGCGGGTGCGATCCACTGTGGACTTTGGCGATTTGAGCACGGTGCTGGTCATCACCTCTTTCAAGCCGAACCCGTTCAAGCAAGAATTGCAACCGGCGGAGGGGCAAAATTAGCGGTTATATCATCGGTGCAATTTTGATACTTTTGGGGGTGGTGCAGGTGTCGCTGTCGCCATATTTGCAGTGGCAAACCGTCCACCCGAATTTCCTGCTGGTGGCGGTGGTGGCGTGGAGTATGCTCAACCCGTTTCCGAAAGTTATCGGCTGGGCATTTTTGGCGGGATTGCTGCTGGATATTTTCTCTGCCGCGCCGTTTGGGGTTTTCTCCATTTCGATGGTGCTGGCGGCAACCGCCGCCAATTTCTGGTTTGACCGATTTGCGCCGTCGGCGGTACTGCTGCCGGTGGCGCTGATTCTGCCGTACAGCCTCGGTTTCGATGTGGTGAGCTTGCTGTTGCAGCAATTGCTCGGCAGGCCCGTGGTGTGGAGCGGCACGGTGCTGCGGCTCGTCTTTTCGGCGGGGTTGATTAACTTGGTGGTGATGATGCTGCTGTATCCACTTTTTCAGTGGGCAGAACAGGCCACTCGCCGCGACGAAATTGCAATCTAAAAAAAATTTGAGGAGAACAGAAAACACCTATATACAGCATTATTCCGCTAGTTACCCACAATATATAGTATAGTTCAGCTATTGTAATTCTTCTGTAAATAGAGTATAATGCTAAAAGGTGTATCGCATAAACGGTGACTGATTATCAAGTAAAGTTTAGAATTGTCATATTCCAAATCATCATCGTTGTTGTTTTTTTTGTATTTGTCGGCCAATTGGTGCGATTGCAAATACTGGAAGGCGAACAATATCGTCAGTTGGCAGACCGCAACCGGTTCCAAACTGTAGAAATTGACGCGCCACGGGGCATCATTTACGACCGGAACGGAAATCTACTGGTCCGAAATCGCCCCATTTACGATGTGACCATTGTGCCTGCGTACCTTCCGGACGACACAACCGATCGCGCCGAAGTTTTTGCCAAACTGGCCGACTTGCTGAATTTGCCCATTACCAATAGCGGTGTGCGCAGCATCCCGGACCACAACGCCTATTTCCGCTCGTTTTTGCACCACGAATATACCCGTTTGCCGGGGCGACAGGTGCGAAATACTCGCAGCCGGAAAATCGCCAGCGCACCCAAAGGAATTCAGGACGCAGTGGAAGATGCGCCGCCATTTGCACCTTACCAACCGGTTATCGTTGCCACAGATATTTCTGCCGAAGCAGCCGCTACCATCGAGCAAAATCGGCTCAATTTTCCGGGCGTGTTCGTCCAAACAGCATCCAAACGAGAATATCTGACCGGCGAGCTGACATCGGATGTGCTGGGGTATGTGGGACCCATTCCTCCGACGCAAACAGACCGTTATCCCACCCCGCTTTACAACCCGAATGACGATGTTGGGCTGGTGGGCGTTGAATCGAGTTACGAGCAAGCGTTGCACGGCTCAAAAGGCGAAGAGTTGGTCGAGGTGGATGTTACCGGGCGGAAGATAAAAACCATCGGCACAACCCGAGAAGCGCAGCCGGGCAACAATATCACGCTAACGATTGACACCGATTTGCAGCAATTTGCCACCGATGCACTGCAAACCGCCATTGATGACTCTCCGGGGCAATCCGGGGCTGCCGTGGTGCTCAACGCCCAAACCGGCGAAATTCTGGCGATGGTATCGCTGCCGACATACGATAACAACCTTTTCGCCGAGGGTATATCCGCCCGAGAGTACAGCCTGCTTGCGGAAGATGAACGCACGCCGCTGGTCAACAAAGCCATCGGCGGGTTATATCCCCCCGGTTCTACCTTTAAAGTGGTGGTTGCCGCCGGTGCGCTGCAAGAAAAAACAGTCTCGCCGCGACAGCAATTTGTGTGTCAAGGCGTGCTCTATCTGCCGAACAAATTTTTCCCCGATGACCCGGATTTGGCCCAGCCCTTTTACTGCTGGTATCGCAAGGGGCACGGTCCAATGGACGTGGTTTCCGGAATGGCCAATTCGTGCGACGTTTATTTTTATCAGGTCGGTGGCGGATACGAGCCAAGCGGGTATGAAGGTTTGGGGCTAGACAAACTGATTGAATATTCAGAACGATTTGGTTTTGGCGCCCCAACCAACATCGACATCCCCGGCGAAGGCGCGGGTTTGGTGCCCAGTCCAAAGTGGAAACGGCTGAACTATGCCGAAACGTGGGTTACGGGCGACACCTACAATATGTCCATCGGGCAGGGATTTGTTCTGTCCACACCACTGCAGGTTGCCAACGCCTACGCGGCCATCGGGAATGGTGGCACGCTGTACAAACCACATGTTGTGCAAGCCGTGCGCAACCCCCAGCAAGAACTCATCTACCGCGCCGAACCGGAAGTGCTGGGAAAACTGAATGTTGATGCCGAAACACTCGACTGGGTTCGGGAAGGCTTACGAGCCGTCATTGACTGGGGTACGGCCGCCGGGAAAATTGATGTGCCGGGCATTACCGTCGCCGGGAAAACCGGTACTGCCGAATTTTGCGACCGCTATCCGCAATGTTTGGACAAAGATGGGCGGGTAAAAACCAGCCATGCGTGGTTTGCCGCATATGCTCCCGCCGAGAACCCGGAAATTGCCGTGGTGGCCTTTGTGTATGGCGGCGGCGAAGGTTCGGTGGTGGCAGCACCGGTGGTCAACAGCATTTTGCGCTACTATTTCGGTTTCGACCGGCCATCTGATGCCGAAGCGAACAGCGGCACCGACCAAATACCATCGGCCACCGGCGGAAAATTCACCGCACGGCTGCTCGGCAGCGACCAATTTTCGGAACAAGCCGCAGCCGTCAACGGATATGTTTTGGATGCAACCGGAAAAGGCATCGGCGGGGTAACGATAGAAATCATCGCCAACGATGAAACAGTGGCACAGGTGGTTACCGGCCCCACCGGACAATTTGATTACAATGCGCTGGATCCGCAACTGGCAGACACATGGACAATCCAACTGGTTGATTTTCCGGCGAATCCCATAAAGCTTTCTGTGAGTTCATCAACACGATACTTTGTAGAATTTCAGGCGGAACAATAAACTATGGCTCCTGAACGCGTCATCATAAAAGGCACCAGTAACGGCATCATTGTTACCATCGGTGCCGGAAACTGGAAAACAATTCTGCGGCAATTGGCACAAAAACTCGAACAGCGTTCATCCTTTTTCAAAGGCGGGCGTGTTGCCGTAGCCGTCGGCGAGCGACTTTTAAATGAGGAAGAACTCGAAGCGCTGGGCGTATTGCTGGCTGAACACCACATGACCCTGTGGGCGGTGTACAGCAACGCCCCCGACACACAAGCCGCTGCCAAAGCACTCGGGCTCGAAGCCGAACCGGCAAATGCACCGGCTGTCGCCCAGAAAACGGGACGCGCCGCGCGTACCCCGCCCACCGAGCCCACAGAAAACGTCACCACCATTCGACGCACACTGCGCTCGGGGCAAACCGTAGAATCGCTGGGCAATGTGGTCGTCATTGGCGATGTGAATCCCGGCGCGGTCATCAAAGCCGGGGGATATGTCATCATTTGGGGCAACTTGCGGGGCACCGTTTATGCCGGTGCCGTCTCGCCAGAGAACGCATTCGTTGCCGCGCTGGAATTGAAACCCGTCCAACTCATCATCGGCGATGCCATTGCCCGCGCGCCCGCCGATGAACGGCGACGCACTATCATACCGGAAATCGCATTTGTGCAAGACGGGCAAATTGTCGCCGAAGCATGGCGCAAAAAATAACCAAAAATCCATCGAAAGATAAAGGGATGAAATCAATGGCAGGAAAAGTTGTCACTATCACATCAGGAAAAGGTGGCGTCGGAAAAACCACCACCACCGCAAATTTAAGCGCTGCTCTGGCGATTGCCGGGAAAAAAGTTGTCGCCATCGATGCCGATATCGGCTTGCGTAATTTGGATGTCGTCATGGGGCTCGAAAATCGCATCGTTTACGACTTGGTGGACGTGGTGGAAGGCACGTGCCGCCTGAAACAAGCCCTCATTCGCGATAAACGTGTCGAAGGATTGTATCTCATTCCCGCCGCCCAAACCCGCGACAAAACCGCCGTCAGCCCCGAAGATATGATTGCCCTGTGTGATGAATTGCGGCAGGAATTCGATTTCATCCTGATTGACTCCCCCGCAGGCATCGAACAGGGGTTCAAAAACGCAATGTCGCCCGCCGACCGCGTGCTCATCGTCACCACCCCGGAAATCTCCGCCGTGCGCGACGCCGACCGCATCATCGGGCTGCTCGAAGCCGCCGGCAAAGGCCCCGGCGACCTCATCATCAATCGCCTGCGCGCCGACATGGTTCAACGCGGCGACATGCTCGACATCAGTGATGTGGTCGATGTGCTGGCCATAAAACTCATCGGCGTCATCCCCGATGACGAATCAATCATCATTTCCACCAACAAAGGTGTGCCGGTCATATTTGAAAACAACAGCCGCGCCAGCACCGCCTTCAAAAACATTTCGCGGCGTCTCAATGGCGAAGATGTACCCTTCCTAAATTTGCAACCGGAAGCATCGTTCTTCCAAAAGCTGGCACGATTTTGGAACGGGGGGTAGCTTGCTATCCGTAGTACCTCTATCCCGATTGACGAAAATCGGGAATGCATGTATAATAGATATTATGTAATGTGTCGTATTGTGTATCATATGTACCTTTCAGGTGATTCCCATGGGATTTTTTGACAAAATATTCGGCTCCGGCAATAAAAGCGGAAACGTCGCCAAAGAACGTTTGCAGGTTGTGTTGGTTCACGATAGAATAAAGCTACCGCCGCACGTGATGGATCAATTACGTGCAGAATTAGCGGCGGTAATTTCAAAATACGTGGACGTTGACCCCGGCGGTATCGACATTTCGTTGTCCAAACAGGCACGCCAAAGTCGACTCGTCGCAGATGTACCGCTTACCGGCGCTAAATCAGAAGCGCACTAACATTCGACAAACGCTAAACAGCGATTGACCTCCGGCAAGCGATAATCTGCCGGAGCGTTAATCGCTGTTTTTTGGTTTTTAACTATGGAATCGTTACGCATTTGGCGGAAATTTGATTTTTGGCTGCTACTGGTAGTCCTGCTGCTCATCACGTATGGCATTGCGATGATTTTCAGCGCGACCCAAAGCACCGAAGACCTGCATCTATTGTGGCGCACCCAACTCATTCGGGCGGGTATCGGTATCATCGCCATGTTGGTGCTGGCCGCAATCGACTACCGCTACTATCGTGAAATTTACCACCTGTTTTATTTGACCGCCATCGTGCTGCTGATTGTGGTGCTGGTGGCCGGTGAGTTAACCGGTGGCACTCAGCGCTGGCTCGCCGGGGGGGCCATTCAACCCGGCGAAATCGCAAAACTGGTCATCATCATCGTGTTGGCCCGGTTTTTCGCCGCCCACGATGGTGAAATTGGGCAGATAAAATTTCTGGCGCAGTCAATCGTCATCGTCGCCCTACCGATGATCCTCATTTTTTTGGAACCGGATTTGGGTACCAGTCTGATTATCGGTTTCATTTGGCTGGTAATGGCGCTGATAGCCGGTATGCGCCTGCTGCACGTCGCGATTCTGGGTGGCGCGGTAGTCGCTGCCAGCCCCATCATTTGGCTGGCAATGAAAGATTATATGCGCCAGCGCATCATCCTGTTTTTAAATCCCACCGGCAACCCCGATGATTATTACAACGTGCAGCAGGCCCTCATCAGCATCGGTTCGGGCGGGTGGCTGGGCAAAGGCTTCGGCAACGGCACACAGAGTCAGCTTCGCTTTTTGCGCGTGCGCCACACCGATTTCATTTTCTCTGTCATCAGCGAAGAATTGGGTATGCTCGGCGCAATTCTGCTCATCCTGCTTTTCATTTTGCTCTTGTGGCGAATTCTGCACGCTGCCAGTGTCGCCGGCGATTCGTTTGGCCGCGGCATCTGCATCGGCGTGGCTGCGGTCATTTTTGTGCAAACAACCATCAACATCGGCGTAAATTTGGGCATCATGCCCGTTACCGGAACCCCGCTGCCATTTGTCAGTTACGGCGGCAGTTCGCTATTAACTTTTTTACTGGCACTGGGATTGGTCGAAAGTGTCAGCATGCACCGAAAGCAGTTGGATTTTGAAACATAACTATTTTCGCCGCCCGTATGGAATTTATGTCATCGCCGTGTGGGCACTGGTATTGGGTTTGCAAAACATCGCCCGGCTGATATATACTCTGGCGATTGATGCCGGTGCACCATTGGCGCAATTGTACCTCTACCAGTGGGTCAGTGTGGCATTCAGTATCGCATTTATCGTGGCCGCTTTTGGGTTGTGGAACCATAAAAATTGGGGGCGAATCCTTTTTCTGGCTGCGGCGGCATTTTTTTTCGCTATCGCCACCTTTGGCGTATTTTCCAACCATCCCACCGCGATGAAACCCGTCGCCCAGTGGACACTGGTTGCCCGATACGCCATCTCAATCGCCTTGCCGTGGATTTACCTGAATTTACCGTTTGTCAAAAAACCATTTTTCAACAAAACCGAGGATACTCTTACCTATGACTGATACACCTGCCCGGGTGCGATATGCGCCCAGCCCCACCGGATTTTTACACGTTGGCGGCGCGCGCACCGCACTGTACGACTATCTGCTGGCACGAAAAACCGGCGGCTCATTCATCCTGCGCATCGAAGACACCGACCAGAAACGCTTCAACCCCGATTCCGTCGCCGACCTGCTGGACGGGTTGCGTTTTTTGGGGCTGGAATGGGATGAAGGCGTGGAAGTCGGTGGCGAGTACGGCCCGTATGTTCAAACCGAACGGCTGGAAATTTACCAAAAATACATAAAACAACTTTTGGACAGCGGGCACGCCTATCGCTGTTTCTGCACGCCGGAACGGCTGGCAAAAGTGAACGAGGAACGCCAAAAAGCGGGGCTAAACCCCGGATACGACCGCCACTGCCGCAACATTTCGCCGGAAGAATCTGCCGCGCGCGCCGAAGCGGGCGAATCGTTCACCGTGCGCATCAAAGTGCCGCTCACCGGCAACATCACCCTGCACGATGCCATTCGCGGCGACATCACCATCGAAAACGAAATTATCAACGATGCCGTGCTGGTCAAATCGAACGGCATTCCCACCTACCATTTCGCGGTGGTGGTGGACGACCATCTGATGAAAATAACCCACGTGCTGCGCGGCGAAGAGTGGGTCAGCAGTTTCCCCATCCACCTGCATCTGTACGATTTTCTCGGCTGGGAACCGCCCGTTTTCGCCCATCTGCCCGTCATTCTGAACCCCGCCGGCAAAGGCAAAATGAGCAAACGCGAAACCCGCGCCCCCGATGGCAAACTCTATCCGGTGTTCGTCCATACCTTTAAAGAATTGGGCTATCTGCCCGAAGCGCTGTTCAACTATCTGGCGCTGGTCGGGTGGAGTTATGACGACAAAACCGAAATTATGACCCGCGAAGAAATTATCGAGCGGTTCAGTTTGGAACGCGTCAACTCGTCGCCCGCCGCGTGGGATTACGATAAACTCAACCATTTCAACGGGGTGTACATTCGCAATTTAAGCGTGCCCGACCTGACCGACCGTCTGCTGCCATTTTTGGAAAAAGCGGGCATCCGTGCCGACCGGGACACCATGCTGAAAATCACCCCGCTCATTCAGGAACGGCTCACCCTGCTTTCGGAAGCCGCCGAAAAAGTAGATTTCTTTTTTGCAGATGAACTGCCCGATTTCAACCTGAATCTGCTCATCCCCAAAAAATTGACGCTGGCAGATGTGCCCGCCATCCTGCAAAAAGCGCGCGCCGTGCTGGCAAAAGCCGATTTCAGCCACGACGGGTTGGAAGCCGCCCTGAAAGCCGCCGCCGCCGACATGGGGCTCAAAGCGGGGCAATTTTACCAGCCCATCCGCGTGGCAACCTGCGGC